>JBBQML010000439.1:0-5018 GCA_038328885.1 Verrucomicrobiota bacterium
CCTCGGACCTCCGACCTCCGACCCCGGACCTCCGACCCCGGACCCCGGATCCCCGACCTCACCGCCTCCCGTCATACCACATGGCGCAGGCTTTGCGGTTGGTGAGGACAGACCACGGACGCAGCATCGAGCGTCCCACAAAGCGCAGGATCTCGCTCCGCGAGTACAACTTCATCCGCCGCGCCGAACTGGTGAGGGGGTGCTCGCGGAGAATCGCCACCCGGCGTCCCTCGCGACGCGCCAGAGCCTTCAACTTGCGACTCAAGTCGACCTCCTCGGCGGCGTACATCCGGGCGCTGAACCCGCCGACCTCGCGGAACGCCGCCGCCTCGACCAGGACGAAGGAGCCGGCCATCCAACGGAAAGTCCGGCTCAGGAGATTCCAGCCCCGCAAGAGCAGGGCAGCCACCGGCGGCACGTCCTCCTCCAACCGCACGCAGGCACCCACGAACAAAACCCGCGGGTCCTCCAGTGCGGCGAGGGCCTCCGCGAACAGCCCGGGTGTCGGCACCGAATCGGCGTCCAGGAACAACAGCCACTGCCCACTGGCGACAGCGGCCCCGGCGTTGCGGGCCCGCGAGATCTGGTTTACGGGCTCGAAAACCACGCGGGCTCCATACTCCTGGGCGATTGCCGCGGTGCGGTCGGTCGAGTTGTTGTCACAGACAATCACCTCGCGATCCCAACCCCGCTCCAGGATGGCTGAGGAGGACTCCTCGACCGCGGCGAGCGTGCGGGGCAGAAGCTTCTCCTCGTTGAACGCCGGGATCACGATCGAGAGTTTCGGCACGCCGCCAATCTGGGCTGCTCTGCCGTGGCGGCAAGCCTTCCGCGAACCGAGTTGAAAAGGTCTGGGCGAAGGCCCCCTCCAGGATCCGGTAGAGGCGGTCCGTCACCTCCGTCTCGCTCCAGAAGAAGCTCTGCAGGTTCTGGACCCACTCGAAATAGCTGACCACCACTCCCCCCGCGTTGCCGATCGGTTCGCCTCCGGGGAACCCCGCCAGCCTGCCACCACGAACGAGATGTGCCTCCAGGGCCGCGAAGTCGAGGCCGCGCAGGTTCCAGATCCCGCCGTCCACATCGCTCACCCCCACGATCCGGGTCCCGAACCGGGCCAGGCACTGCGCCGTCACCGAGCCCACGTTGCCGAACCCCTGCACGATGGCGGTGGCTCCATGAGCCTCGATGCCCAGGGAGTCCATGGCCCGGTTGGCCAGGAAGGCCACGCCGCGGCCCGTCGCCTCCCGGCGCCCCACCGAACCCCCGAGCAACACCGGCTTTCCCGTCACCACCCCGGCCACCGAATACCCCATGTGATTGGAGTAGGTGTCCATCATCCAGCCCATGACCTGCTCGTTCGTCCCCAGGTCCGGCGCCGGGATGTCGATCTGGGGTCCGATGAAGGGACGACCCGCCGCCGCCGCGATTATCCTGTTGTCGGGCGCTCGGACCGTGCTAAAAGCCCCGTCCGCTTTCGGGCTCCAACCCGGGGCGGAACAACTTTTCGCACGATTATGTCACAGCACAACACCCTCCGCTCGTCCTCGACCCTGGGAGCCAAGCGGAATGTCCTGAAGCGCTTCGAGCGCGTCGAGATCCTTAAGAAGCGCAAGCTGTGGAAGGACGGCGAACGCGTCACGGGTCTGCGGAAGACGAAGCCGCTGGAATAATTCACGCCGAGCCCGGGCGCGCCGCATGGCGCCCCGCCCACGCACGTAACGCGCCGGCGGAAACCCGCAGGCGCGTTTGCCTTTAGCAGCCGGTCCTTCCAGCCCATCAGGCCCGTCAGGCCCCTCGCAGCCATCCAATGCCGGTTCGTCTCCAAAAATTCCTCGCCGACGCCGGAGTGGCGTCGAGGCGCGCTTCCGAGTTGATCATCCGCGAGGGGCGCGTGGCCGTGAATGGCCGAACCGTCACCGAGTTGGGGACGCGCGTCGACGAGTCAAAGGATCAGGTGACCGTCGATGGGGCCGCGCTGCGCCTCCAGAACAAGCTCTACATCGCGATCAATAAGCCGGTCGGTTACACCTGCACCCGCAAGGATGCGCACGCGAAGCGGGTGGTGGGTCAACTGCTCCCCGCCGAGTGGACCAGTCTCTACCCGGTCGGCCGCCTCGACCGCGACAGCGAAGGTTTGCTCTTCCTGACCAATGACGGCGAGTTCTGCCTTCACCTCACCCACCCCCGCTATGGCATCCGCAAACGCTATCTCGCGACGGTCGAAGGCCGGGTCCGCCCCGGAATGATCGAGCGTTTTCGCGAGGGAATCACCTCGGAGGGTGAACGCCTGAAGGTGGAAGGCGGCCGGATCGTCTCGTCCGGTCAGGGGGCTGCCGTCGTTGAACTCGAACTGGGGGAGGGCCGCTACCGTGAGGTCCGGCGGTTGTTCGAGTCCGAAGGCCTCGAGGTGATCCGCCTCGTCCGTACCCAGATCGGTCCCATCAAGCTGGGTGAACTCCGCCCGGGACGCTGGCGGACGTTGACAGCCGCGGAGCTCAAAACTCTACTCGCCCCGATATGATTCACCGTTCGCGGCGCCTCCCGGTTCTGGGCGCGCTGGCCGCTCTTTTGGCCTCCCTCCTGTCGGGCGGCAACGCCCGGGCCGAAATGGTCCAGGCCACCGTGGATCGTCTCAACGTCCGGTCCCGCCCAGGGCTCACCGGCGAGATCATCACCCAGTTGGCGAAGGGTCAGACGGTCACGGCCCTGGACGCCGCGCCGCCGCGCTCTCCCGGAGCCAACCAACCGCCAGCCTGGCTCCGCATCAGCCTGCCGGAGGGCACCCCGGTCTGGGTCTCGGCGGAATACGTCGACGCCACCAGCCACCAGGTGAAGGCGGACGTCCTCAATGTTCGCGCGGGCCCCAGTTTCGATCATGCGACGATCGCCCGCGCGAGGAGGGGCTCGGTGCTCAAGGTCCTGCCCGGCGGCAAGGATGGCTGGCTGAGAATCGCCGCCCCGCCAGAGGCCTACGGCTACGTCTCGGCAACGCTGGTATCGCCCGCTAAGGCCGCGACCCCCATGGCCCCGGTGGGGACTTCCCCCGCTACGGCCGTGCCTCCCCCGGTCCTCGTCACACCTTCCCCAGTCCCCACCACGCCAACCGCGGTCCCCGCCGTACCTTCCCCAGTCCCCGCGTCCCCCACCGCGGTCGCCGCCGTGCCAACCCCGGTCCCGGCTGTGACGACTCCCGTCCCCCCCACGCCAATCGCTCGGGCGACCAGTGAGCCGGCAGTGGCCAACCCCACCGCACAGCGCGAGGTTCAACCACCCGCGCCGGTCACCCCTACCCAGATCGCCGCAACGCCCTCTCCACGCGCGACCCCGGTTTCTACGGCTGCCCCGGTCACCCCAGCGCCCACCCAACCCGTCGCCCCCCCCCCGACGGACGCCGCCCGTGGCGGGACCGATGCGGTGTGGTTCTCTCAGTTCACCAGTCCCACCGCCCCCGCCCCCGCGGCCGTGCCGGCCCCATCGCCTACCACGACGACCGCGACCCCCACCCCGGCTCCTACGGATCGGCCCGGATCACTCGCACCCGCTGCCCCCCCCACGGTGACCACCGTCGTCGAACCCCCCGTGGCAATCGCGTCGGTCAACGAGCCTGCCATCAGCGACGAGGAAATGGATCACTCCCTCGGCGAGACCGCAGAACCGTCGACAGAGCCCGATCCCCTGGCCGGGCTGGAGGATCCATCCGCCCGACGGGTCACACGGGAAGGCGTGGTGTTCAGGCCTTCGAACATCCAGGCACCTACCGGTTACGCCATCAGGGCGCGAGACTCGGGCCGGACCATGAATTTTCTCCTGAATAGCGGGTTCGAAACCATCGACTGGCGTGAGTACCATGGGAAGGTGGTCATCATCACAGGCCGGGAGTATCTGGACCGCCGGCTTCTCTGGCGTGGAATCCCGCTGCTGAACGTCGACTCCATCGAAGCCGTCCGCTGAGTTCTGCCGTCGCCATGGAGAACCTCATCGATGGACGGGCCATTGCGGGGCAACTGAACGAGGACACCCGGGTTCGCGTGGACGCCCTCCGGGCTCGCGGCATCCAACCGCATCTCGTCTTCATCCGGGTGGGTGAGGATCCGGCCTCCAAGGTCTACGTCGGGATGAAGGAGCGCACCAGCTCGGCGCTCGGCTTGCGCTCGACCACGCAGGTGCTCCCCGAGTTCACGCCGGCAGCCGACCTCCTGCGCCTCGTGGACGGCTTCAACCGGGATGCATCGGTGCACGGAATCCTGGTCCAGGCTCCCTTGCCGGGCCACCTCGATGCGCCCACCGTGTTCGCGGCCGTCGACCCCCGGAAGGATGTGGATGGGTTCCACCCGATGAACGTCGGCAAGCTCATGCTGGGAGATGCCTCGGGGTTCGTGCCCTGCACGCCGGGCGGGGTTCACGAGTTGCTCATCCGCAGCGGCACGCGCATCGCCGGCGCGGAGGTGGTCGTGCTCGGGCGGGGCAACATCGTCGGCAAACCAATGGCGGCGATTCTGATACAGAAAGGCAGACACGCGGATGCCACCGTCACGGTCTGCCATTCCCGGACGGTGGACATCTCCGGACACTGTCGCCGCGCCGACATCCTCGTGGCGGCCCTGGGCGTAGCCGGGTTCGTCAAGGCCGACATGGTCAAGCGGGGAGCCGTGGTAATCGACGTCGGGGTCAACCGGGTTTCGGACCCGACGGCCAAGAACGGCTCCCGGTTGGTGGGCGACGTCGACTTTGCGGCGGTTCAGGCGGTGGCCGGCCGGATCACGCCGAACCCCGGCGGGGTGGGGCCGATGACCATCGCGATGCTGCTCCGCAACACGGTTCGGGCGGCCGAGCAGTTGAGCCGCTGAACCGGTCAGGTCGTACGACCCGCAAGCCGCGACCCGCAACCCGCAACCCGCGACTCACGGCGCTCAACTCACGGCGCTCAACTCACGGCGCTCTAGCGAAGGGCCGACCTCAGCTCTGCTCGCTGGACGCGGATGGAATCGTGCTGCGCGATGTCGAACGTATGGCCGAGA
>JBBQML010000440.1:0-5005 GCA_038328885.1 Verrucomicrobiota bacterium
GCCCGCACCCAATGCGCCCGGGTTTCGGGCACATGCACCACCACCATGTAGGCGTGCGGATCGACCAGGCGGAGCAGCACGGCGACAGCCATGACCTCTTGTCCCACCTGCGGGAGGCGCGCCTCCATGCCTCCGGCCTCACCCTCGATCCCCAGCACCACCCGGCCGGCGAACGGGCTCCGGATCGTCACCGTATCCACCGGTGAACCACCCGCGAGGACCGCAGCAGCCACGTCGGCCAGGTTCCAGCGCTGGAAACGCTCGGCCAGGGCGCGGACCGTCGGCTGATCCCCGAGCTTCACCGCCGCGGCCAGTTCCCCCTGCGCCGCGAACGCCTCGGGGCTGTAAAGATCGATTACCGGATCCCCCACCTGCGCGTCTGCACCCATGTGACGCGCCACTTCGTGACGTTTGACGATGCGACCGCCGACGCGGGGAATGACCACCTGCAGCGTCCGATCGTCATACCGCACCGCACCATAAGCCCGGACCACCGCCCGGGCCGGCCCTTCAACGAGGGTGGTCAGCTGCACGTCCATCCGCCGCTGCTGTTCGCGGGTGAGTTCGCCGGAGGTGACCTTCGTCATCTTCATGCCGCACACCGGGCAATCGCCCGGCTTCCTCCCGATAAAATCCATCATCGGGCAGGCCCAGCGTTCGCCGGCGGTTTCGGCCGCGGAGTCGTGCGGCGCGGCGACGGAAAACAGCGCCGATTCGGGAAGCAGGGCGATCAAGCCGGCCCCCAGAAGGAGGCCGGCGACGCCCACGATGAGGCCGGTGGAACGCATGGTGGCTAACGCTTGATCTGTTCGTTGCGCAGATAGGAGGGCCCGTAACGGTCGGGATCCGCCTTGAACTTGGGCGGGCACATCTTGCAGCCAAAGCCGATCGTCTGTCCCTGATAGACAGCGGTGGGCAGCTTAGGGTCGACGTCCATGCCGCAGATCGCGCAGATCGTGTTCACCGGCTGGGCGCCCGAGGGTTTGGCCGCGGTTTTGGCCGCGGGTGCGGCCATGCCGTGCTGCGAAGGGTCGATCACGGGAGCGGCGGGAGACGACGCGGGATTCGCGGCCGCAGGCGTCAGCGCATTCGTGACCATCGGTGCATAGTCGCCTCCACCCAAGGGTGCGGCCGCATGATCGCCGTGCGGCTGGAAGAAAGCAGCCCGCGCCACCAAGGCAATCAAGGCTCCGGCGATGAAGGTTCCGGCAAAGAGGAGAAGATTTCGGGTCATGGAAAACTAGGGATTAAGGTTCGAAAAGGCGTCCGCGGGAGCGTAACGCCAAAGTTCCGCCAGCGCGGTGCGGGCCGAGGTTTCGGCCTGAAGCACCTGCAGTTCGGTCTCCGTGGCCTTTTCGAGCAGCTCGACGACCTGGAAGACCGTGGACTCTCCGGAGCCCGCAACGCCTGCTGCGCGAATCAAGGCATCGTACTCCGCGTTGAAACGGCCGATCGTTTCACTGCCCAGGCGCCGGGCCGTCGCCGCGAGTCGTTCAGCGCGTGCCGCGCGAGTCAATGCCGTTTGAATACGGTAACGAAGGGCGTCGGAATCGGTTTTCGCCGCGGTCCGCTCGGCCTCGGCCGCGCGAAGGTCGGCTCGGGCATAACGCCGGCCCCTCCAAGGGATCTCGGACATGAAGGCAATCCCAACGGTGTTTCCGTCACCGATCGCCATCCGCTCCCGCTCAAACCGGAGTCCGACGGCGGTCATCGGTTGGGCCGATGCACGCGCCATCTTCATCATCGCGCCCGCCTCGTCCGCACGGGCGGCGGCGAGGACCAGACCAGACGCCGTCCCGGCGTCGATCGCGTCGGGGGCGGGAGCGGAAAAGCCCGGCAGGACCGCATCGGGATCCAAACCCAGCCGGCCACGCGCCTCGGCCAGCGAATCCGCCTCCATCTGCATTTCCTGCTCGATCGCGAGCTGGAGCGACGCCACCCGCGTCTGCACGGCGAGACGATCCGCCAGGCGGGCGCCACCCGAAGCCTGGCGCGCCTCAAGACTGCGCAGCACCGAATCAAGCCGGTTCCGCTGCGTCTCCATCAGTCGGATGCGGGCCTGCGCTCCCTCCGCCTCGGCCAGGGCCATCGCAATCTCGGCGGAGAGTTCGCCCGCCATGACCGCATAGTCAGCCCGGGCCATGGCGACCACCGCGGCCGCGCGTTCCCGGTCCGCCGCCCGTTCGCCCCGCTTCGGCAGGGGCTGACGCAAAGTAAGCTCCCACATCGTGCTGCGTTCGTTCATCGGCCCCACCCTCCGCGAGCCCATTCCCTCCAGCTCAGGATCGGCCAGCCGACCCGCCGAGTCCACGCGGGCCTCCGCGGCCTCGATCCGCTGGCGCGCCGACTTCAGGGCGGGTGATTGCCCAACGAATTGCAGCAGCGCCGGCGGGCTGGATGCCTCCGCCAAGGCGGCCAACGGAAGGCTCACCCCAAGGCTGATCAAGCGAAAAGACCGGTTTAAATTCATCATCCAAGAACGGGATTCACCGGCTATTACCCCGAAAACGGAAAAACCCTCAAAAATCCTTGAGGGAAAATCGACGCGCGGGGGTATAGTGGCTGAAGACGCCAATGAACTCCTCCAACCCAAACGACTTCCTGCCACCGGTCTTGGCCACGTGGCGCGTCACCCCGCCCGTCAATCCCCGGTTTCGATCCGAGGTCTGGGCGCGCCTGCAATCGCAAACCCGCGAAAGCTATGCGACCTACGTCCGCTCACACCTCACCGGCTGGACGATGGTTGCAGCCCTTTTGGTTGTGACCGCGGTCTGGACCGGCCACGCGGTCGGCGAGGCGAAACTCAACGCCAAGCGTGACGCCATGGTCGTCTCCTATCTCGTTGATCTTGATCCGAGGGTGCAGGCCAAGATCCGACCCTGACCGGATCAGACTTTTTTACCGCTTCCTCTCCGCTCGGCACCATGAAGCATCTGCTCACCACCCTCGCGCTGCTCACCCTGGTCGCCGCGGCCACCGGGTTTGTGGCGTACCAGCGTGCCGGCGATCCTCAGGTCAAGGCGGCCCTGGAACAGCGCGACGCGATGGCTTGGCTCAAGAGCGAATTTTCCCTGAATGACGCCCAGTTCGCCCGGATCAAGACGCTGCACGACGCGTACTCCGTCGAGTGCGAGGATCATTGCCGGGCCATTCAGGAGGCCGAGAAGGCCCGGCAGAACCTTAAGCAGGCTGGCGCGGACCCCGTCCGTCTCGCCGAGGCGGAACGGAGCGTGAGGGAGCTCACGGAAATCTGCGAGACCGCCATCGCCTCGCACGTACGCCGCTGCGCTGCGGAAATGTCACCCGCCGCCGGCGAACGCTACCTTGCGATGGTCCTGCCGAAGATCGCTGATTTCGACCATCGCGCCGCCCCGGATGTGGGACTCAACCCGCACCGACACTAAAGGTATGGCGCCTGAGGCGGACGCGACCCCGACAGAGCCGGACGACGCCGAGCTGATGCTGCGCGTCCAGGCGTCGGATGAACCCGCGTTTGCCATCCTGATGCATCGCTGGGAACGTCCGGTCAAAGCCGTGATCGCCCGCGTGGTGCTGAACGTCAGCGAAGCCGAGGAGCTCGCCCAGGAGACTTTTGTGCGCCTGTGGCAACATCGGGGCCGCTTCGATCCGGCGAAGCCGGTCAAGCCGTGGATCCTCGGAATCGCCCTGAACCTCGCGCGTAACCGGCTGCGGTGGTGGCGGCGTCGTCCGACCCTCTCACTGGATGCCTGGACGGAGACGAACCTCCCGGCCGTTTCGGACCCGGGCCCTGAGGGCGGGGCGATTGCGCTCGAGCGGGAGGAACGGGCCGCGGCCGTGCGTGACGCCATTGCCTCCCTGCCGGTGGCGTTCCGCGAGGCATTGATCCTTTTTGAATACGAGCGGATGTCCTGCGCGGACATCGCCACCACCCTCGCCACCACTCCGAAGACCGTGGAAAACCGCATCGCCCGCGCCCGCGCCGCGCTGCGACCGCGGTTGCAGCGCTGGGCCTGAAGGGTGCCTGAGAGCTCCCTTTCGCGACCGCGGTGAAATCTCCTTTGGGTTCGCCTTCGCGGCGCGGTTGCGCTGCACTCTGATCCATCCGCCGATGAGACTAATACTCTGCACCCTGATAGTCCGGTTCGTTCGCGCCCTCCGAGGCGCCGAAGCGGGTCAACGGATCGACCTCGTATGGTCCGGGCATCCGGTCGGCTTCGCGTTCCTCACCGAGCGCGGCCACCCGTTCATCGCCTACTTTGACGCGGATCGTCGCATCACCGTGATGGGACGCAATCGCGACCAAGCGCGAGAAGTCAACCCGCCTCCTTCGGAGTTGCGTCTCTTTGAATTGCCCGAGGCGGAGCTGACGGGTTCGATCGGGTGATAGGCACTGCGGCGCGTGGCCGACGAACGACCTTCCTACAATGAAACTTGGAGCTCATATCTACCTTTGGATTGATCGCTGGTCCGACCAGGAGGTCGGCCTTTGTGACCGCGCGCGTGCACTCGGGCTCGATACGCTTGAGTTGTCGGTGGGTCTCGATGTGCCCTTCGACACGGCTTTGACCCGGCGCGCGGCGGACGCTGCGGGCATCGGGTTGGTGTTGGGTCCGGGAGGCGCCTGGCCCGAAAATGCCGACTTGGCGGCCGACGATCCAGCCCACCGCCAATCCGCGTTTGATTTTCACCGCCGGATCATCGACCAGACCGCGGCCGTCGGCGGCCTCGCGTATGCGGGAGCGCTCTACGGCCGGCCGGGCAAGTCACTGCGCCGCCGCCCACCGGCGGACGAATTGGCGCGCGCGGCGGAGGGCCTGCGGGGGCTGGCCCAACACGCGGCGAGCGCCGGCATCGTCCTCGCGATCGAACCCATGAGCCGCTTCCGCTCCCATCTCGTCAACACCCCGGCGCAGGCCGTGCGCCTGATTGAAATGGCCGGCCGGCCGGCCTGCCTGCGGGTGCTTTTCGATACCTATCACATGGTGACGGAGCTCCGCGACTACGCTGCGGCCATCAGGGAGAC
>JBBQML010000441.1:0-5003 GCA_038328885.1 Verrucomicrobiota bacterium
TGTATTTGCATTGCGGCAACGCGCGCACCCGGCGGATCAACTCGATGCCGTCCATGTTCGGCATGTTGAGATCGGTCAACAGCATCTGGGGAGTGCAGGTGGCTAGCTTGTCCAGCGCATCCCGGCCGTCCACAGCCGGCACGACCTCGTACCCGGCGTTACGCAGGGTGAAACTGATCATCTCGCGCATGCTGGCGGAGTCGTCTGCCGTGAGAATGATCTGGCTCATGAAATTACTGTGTGTGGGACCGGAACGCCTCTGGATCAACACCGAGGAGCGCGGCGCACTTCCCGATCTCAGGAGCCGCTGTGTGGATGCGAAAGGTTCCTCCGGACGCCTCCGCGGTGCGCCTGGCGGAGATCAGGACCTGGAGTCCCGCGGCGTCGCAGCCTGTCACGGCGCCAAGGTCGAGCTCCACGCCGCGATTGCGGGCGAGATGGTAGAGCAGCGACTCGCGTGCCGCGGCGACGCCGTAGAGGTCCAGATCCCCGGCAAGCCGGACGATGTGGGTATCTTCCGAAGCGGTGATCTGGAGGTGCATCAGAGTTGGTTAGAAGAGATCCACGTTGTCCCCGAGCTCGGACACTGGAGGCGGCACGGCGGCCGCAATCGGGGTCCCGCGATCCGGCGTGGTGGGGGTCGGCCCGGATCGGGTCTGGATCGCCACCTCACTCTTGGGAAGTGGTTCCTCAAAGAGTTCCGGGTTGTCGTCGGCAGCCGCCTGGCTGCTGCTGCCTGCGTCGACGCTTCGCCCGGCGCGCTCGTGAATCTCCCGCTCACTCTGCATCGTATAACGATGACTGAGTGTTGCGGTACCGGGCGCAGAAGCGTTCTGCGCGGCGGCCCACGGCGCGAGCATGGCGCGGAAGGCGGTCAGTTCGCGGATCTGTGCCTCGATGGCGGAACCGTGGTGGACCAGGGAACCCAGGAGGGCCTGGCTCCCGTCCAGCGCGTCCCGCTGGCGTTCGACCAGTTTGTCGGCTGAGTCGAAGGTGGCGCGGCACTCGTCGAAGGCGGATTCGATTTTCTCCATGCCCGAGTGCAGCCGCGTGTTGCGGATTGCCTCCTCGGCGAGGCTTTCCCTGCTCGCGTGTCCTCCGCTCTGCTCGAGGACCGTCTCCAGGACGGCGACCAGATCCGCCACCACGCCCCGGGATTCGGCATAGAGCGAGTCCACGTGCATGGACAACACCGAAAGGGTTGCCCCCGCGTCGCCCAGAACGGCGGTTTTGACGATGGCATTCAGGGCTTGCAGATGGATGTCGGCATTGAGCGCCTTGACCTCGCCAACATGTCCGGCGAGCTGCCGGGATACGGCGCCTGCACTCTGGGTCGACCGGCGTGCCTCCAGGCGCAGGTCATGGCCCAGGCGGTGGAGATTCTCGAGGCGCACGATGTCAGCCTTGAATGCGCCCAGGGAGTCTGACCCACCCTGGTGATGAGTCGGCTGCGGGCGCGAGCGCCACAGGCCCAGGGTCTCGCGGATTTGTTCGGTTTCCTCCGCGAGAGACTGGAATGACTCCGAGAGCTTGCGCTGCGCCGCCTCCACTTCGGTCCGGATCAACTCGAGCTGGCCGATCTGGATGGCGAGGACTCCATCCGCGGCGGCTGCCCGCGCCGGGAAGTCCCGCCGGGGAACCGTCGGGTTGAGGGTTTCGGCGGTTTCCCGAAGGGTTTCGGCGATGTGCTCCGTCTTTTGCCGGATGATGTCGCCGAACTGGAGGTAGAAGACGGCCTCGCCCGCGTGGCGGGTGGTTTGGCGCATGCGCTCCTCAGCCTGCTGCAACCCTTGCAGAACCTGGTCGAGCATCCCCTGGGTCTCGGTAGCCGTGGCACCTGCGGTGATCTCGAGTTTCTTCGAGAGCTCGCACAATTGCGCATGGCTGGTCGAGAGGGCGGTCCACTCGCGCTCCTGCGTGCTGCGCGTGACGCCGGTCTGCTGGCCGACCATTTCGGCAACGCGTGTGATCTTGTCGCCCAAGGCGCGCAACTCGACCACGAACGCCCCGAAGGTTTGCTGGGATTGCTCGGTCCGCGCACTCTCCACGGCGAAACCGAACACCGACGCGCGGAGGGACTGGCCAACCCGCTCGATGTTGCGGACCAGTGCATGAACCCTTCCCAGGCCGCCGCCGACCGCCTGCAACGCCGCCAACTCGGCCGCCGCCTCCGCCAGCCCGTCGCGAAGGTCCTGGAGGGAGGCGACGGCCATGCCGTCGGGTCCACCAATGCGACTCTCGTTCAGCGCGTTCCGCATGGCTCCCAAACGCTCGCCCACGAGCGCCGCCAGCTCCTGGGCGATGTTGAATAATGCCTGCAAAGATTTCCCCAGCGCGACGAACTCGGCGTCCGTCCGCTCATGGTGCGCGGAGAAACCCCCTTGGAACGTGTGCAGGAGACGGGGGATGTCCCGGCGGACTGCGCGACCCCTAGGATCGGACCGGCGGGCGGCGAGACGAGCGAGACTCTCCAGCACGGACCGGGCGCTGGTGCGCGACAATCGCACGACGGCCCGAGTCAGGCTTGGCAGCGTTGAGTTTGTGTATCGTCCGGTCATCACTCCGTCCGGGTGTGCCCTTGCACCGAACCACGTGGCCCTGGAGACATCCATCGGGCCACGGGACACGTCAGCGGTTCGTCCAGTCCTGGAACGATTCGGCATCCGCTGCCCCTGTTTATCGACCGGGTGGGGGCGAACTGAAGGACGTGGAAGATTTGCCTGTGGAAGATTTGCCTTGGAATTCCCTAAAGGCGCGCGGCCCAAGCTATGCGCCATCAGCAGCGGGTCCGACTACGCTGCGCCCGACTGCGCCGCGCCCCGCGCAGCCGTCGCTTACTGGCGGGCTACAATCGTCGGACGATGCACGTGGATCTGCTCGTCGACACCACGGCCGACCACGAATCGAGGGTCCTGGAGGCAGTGGTTGAGGGAATGGTTTCGAGCCTGCGGCCGCGCCCTGCCACAAGTCCCCCTGACAGCGAGCACCCGTCGGAGTGCGGGTTGAGGCCCGGCACTTTGCGAAAACCGGGGGTTTTTCAGCAGTGCAGGATGATTGTCAAAATCGGAGATGTGACCCCCAGATCTCCATCCATGACCCCCAGATCTCCATCCACATGCCATTCACTGACGGTAGAGCGAACGTGCCGCTGGATCACCCCGCCGCCGACCTCATCCGAACCAGGCGGGTGCCCGCGGGACGCACGAGCAGTGTATCCAGCCACTCTTCCTCCTGATAGCGGTAGCGGATCTGCACCCCGCGCACGCCGCCGCCGAGCAGCAGGTCATGGGCCTCGGCCAGGCTGGGCCGGCCCGTGCCTGTGACTCGATCCTGGGGTCCCTGCTTGGTCAGCACCTCGAGCACTTCCGTGCAGGCGTCGAGGTCGGCGAACAGTTGTTCCAGGGTGGCCGGGTCGAGCAGTCCTTCGGTGAGTTGGGGGAGCGGCGGACCCGGCTCGTCCCCGGGCTGGGGTGAGGGTTCGGCATTCATGGCGGCAAGAGCGTCGCCAGCTCCGGGCGTAGCCAAGGGGGCACGTCGGCGACCCCGTCCGGCACATGGCATTGCTGGCATTGGGTGCGTTCCGGATGGGACGTTCGGAGGCCCTCCAGACCGGTGGGGCCATGGCAACTGGAGCAATCCTGGCGCATCCAGACGCTGTGCGGAATGGTCGGCGGCGCTCCGGGCCAGACGCGGGATCCACGACCCGCCGAGCGTGCGCCGACGAAGGTGTTTTCCTCAACGAACTGGGGCAGGTCCTGGGTGCTGAGGAGGCCCGGACCGCCCACGGGCACGTGGCATTGGGTGCAACTCCCCATCTCGCGGTGACTCATTTTGGGAGCAACCACCTCACGGACGGCGAGACCCTGCTGGTGGCAGGCGAGGCAGTTGGCGGGGGACAAGGGGTCGATGGGGTGCGGAATCACCGGTGGCGCACCTTCGAACGCCCGACGACTCGCCCGGATTTCGACCGCCCGGGAGCGTTCGAGGTCGCTGGCCGGTACCGGCAAGGAGGCCGGGGTGACCGAGTGCTCCGGCCGGGGGACGGGCCGCAGCAACGCCAGGTGGCTTTGCCAGCCGGCGTTCGGCTTCCAGGGCGTGTCTCCCAGCCGTGCGTAGTCCACGATCAACGGGACCTGTGGGGCATCGATCCGATCCACCTGGGGGACGGCGCGGACAGGGGCCGGGCGGCGGGCGTCGGCGTGCGCTGCCGTGGTCTGGTGCAGACCCATGAAGTAGCCGCTGACCGCGGTGACCAGCGCCACGGCGAGGACGACCTTCGAGGCGCGGGCCGACAGCGTGCGGGGGTCCGGGCGGGAGTCGCTCATGGGAAATGACCTGTTCAGAGCGTCGGGTTCGTCGGCGTGGTGCTCCTCCGCGAGCCCGGCTGCACGTCCACGGCGCACTTCTTGTAGTCGGGCTGCTTCGACACGGGGCACACGGCGTCGAGCGTGAGATCATTGATCATCAGTCGTTCGTCGAAGAACGGCACGAAGACCGTCCCGCGGGGCGGATGGCCGCGGCCGCTGACCCAGAGGGGTAGTTCCAGTTCGCCGCGGCGCGTCTTCAGTTTCACGAGGTCACCGTTCTTAAGACCCTTCTCGGCGGCGTCGGCGGGATTCATTTCGACGTACGACTGCGGCACGGCGTTGCGCAGTTGGGGCACGCGCATGGTCATCGTCCCGGTGTGCCAGTGCTCGAGCACGCGGCCGGTCCCGAGCCAGAACGGGAATTCCACGTCGGGGATTTCGGGTGGCACTTCATAAGGAGCGAACCAAACCTGGGCGCGGTCGTCCTTGGTCACCGAATGGTAGAACTGGATGCCCGCGCCCTTCTTCACGTAAGGGTCGTCGGCCTCCATGAAGCGGAACTTCGTTTCCCGCCAGGAGCCATCGGTCTGCTGCACCACCGGCCAGCGCAGTCCGCGTGCCTTCACGTACTCGTCGTAGGGCGCGAGGTCCTTGTGCTTCATCCGGGTGAAGAGGCGGTATTCCTCGAACAGCGCG
>JBBQML010000442.1:0-4997 GCA_038328885.1 Verrucomicrobiota bacterium
CCTGGTGTTCATGCTGCTGACCGCCGTGTTCACGCTGCTCATCTGCCAGCACGACGAGGAACACGCCAGCGGCCACGGTCACGGAGCCGGCCACGGCGGCGGGGGACACGGCCCCGCCCCGGCCAGGCACTAGACCAGGCAAAGATTGCGGCGGACTGACCGTGGCCTGACTGCGGGGACCGCTGCTGCAACAAGAAAGGACCAAGACAACCTATGTTCATGCCCCTGCTGGCTGAAATGACCGGCAATGTCCATATCGCTGCGGCCTGTCTCGGCGCCGCGATTGGCGTCGGGATTATCGGTATGAAGGCGTCCGAAGCGGTCGGACGCAACCCCGGTGCCGCCACCAAAATCCTCGTGCAGGCGATCCTGAGCACGGCCTTCGCGGAAGGCATCGTGTTCTTCGCGATCTTCCTCACGAAGTAGGATCAGGACGAAACACCCGGTGCGGGGCCCCGGCCCCGCAACACCCCTCTCCCCCACAGAAGTTCATGGCCAAGGACCCCACCGTCCACGTTGCGGCCGCCGCCGGTGGCGGCGGCATGATCAGCGACACTGCCACCACGTTCGGCGTGTCCTGGCAGTTGTTCATCTCGCAGGTCATCAGCTTCTCGATCGTCGCCTTCCTCCTCCACCGCTTCGCGTACCGCCCCATCCTGCAGGTGCTCGAGGAGAGGAAGCAGCGCATCGCGGAAGGCCTGGCCAACGCGGACAAGATCAAGCAGCAGCTCGCCGAAACCGAAGCCGCCCGGCGGGAACTCCTCCAGAAGGCCAATACCGACGCCACCCGGCTCATTGAGGAGGCCCGCGCCGCCGCCGCCCGCGTCCAGGAGCAGGAAACCCAGAAGGCCATCGCCCAGGCGGAACAGATCATCGCCAAGGCCCGTGAGGCCACGCTGGCCGATTACGACAAGATGAAGAAGGACCTGCGCGCCGAGATGGGTCGCCTCGCCGTCGACCTCGCAGCCGGCGTCACCGGGAAGATCCTCACCGTCGATGACCGCCGGCGGCTCGCGGAGGAAACCAACAAACAGCTGGCCGCCTGAGCCCGCTCGCACCCCCCCCGGCTCACGCCATGAAAATCTCGAAACAGGCCCGCCGCGACGGCAAGACGCTCTTCCGCGCCTGTCTGATCGATGGACGCCTCGACGAAGCACGCGCCCGGCGGGCCGTCACCCTGGTGCTGGAGGGGAAACCCCGCGGCTACCTCGGGACGCTTCGCCACTTCCAGGGCCTCCTCAAGCTCCACCTCGAGGCCCGCCGCGCCCGCGTCGAAAACGCCATCGAAACCCCGCCGGAACTCACGGACCGGATCCGCCACGCCCTGGCAACCCGCTACGGCCCCGACCTGGATCTGACCTTCTGGGTCGATCCCTCCCTCCTCGGCGGCCTCAGGATTCGCGTGGGCAGCGACGTCTACGACGGCACCATCAAGGCCCGCCTCGCAGCCCTGAAGGAATCGTTTTGAACCCTCCCGCGCACCACTGACCTCCGACCCCTGACCCCTGACCGCTGACCTCCGACTCCCGCCCCCCTTTTTCCCAGATCCGACATGAGCACCCTGTTGCAGGACATTGAAGCGCAGATCGCGCAGGTGAAGTCCGGCGTGGCCCGCCAGAACGTCGGCGTCGTCCGTGAGATCGGCGACGGCGTCGCCAAAATCGAAGGCCTGACAGAAGCCATGATGAGCGAGATGCTCGACTTCGGCAACGGCGTCACCGGCCTCGTCCAGAACCTCGAGGAGACCGAGGTCGGCGCCATCATCATCGGCGACTATACCCACATCCGCGAAGGCCAGGAGGTCCGCACGACCGGGCGTCTCCTCCAGGTGCCGGTCGGCAAGGGCCTGCTGGGTCGCGTCGTCAACGCTCTCGGCCAGCCCATCGACGGCAAGGGCCCGATCAAGGAAACCGCCTTCTACCCCGTGGAGAAGATCGCCCCCGGCATCATCAAGCGGAAGTCGGTCAGCCAGCCCGTCCAGACCGGCATCATGTCGGTCGACGCCATGATCCCGATCGGCCGCGGTCAGCGCGAGTTGATCATCGGTGACCGTTCGACCGGCAAGACCACGATCGCCATCGACGCGATCATCAACAACGCCCGGCTCAACAAGGCGAACGAGGCGGCGGCGGACAAGGATTTCCGCCCGCT
Source organism: Verrucomicrobiota bacterium (assembly GCA_038328885.1). Taxonomy (GTDB): domain Bacteria; phylum Verrucomicrobiota; class Verrucomicrobiia; order Limisphaerales; family CAIMTB01; genus CAIMTB01. The sequence continues at coordinate 2,152 of JBBQML010000442.1, forward strand.
TTTCTCGATCTACGTCTCCATCGGCCAGAAGCAGTCGAACACCGCCAACCTCCTCCGCGTGCTCGAGGAAACCGGCGCCCTGCCCTACACGATCGTCGTCGTGGCCTCCGCCTCGAACTCGGCCACCGAGCAGTACCTCGCCCCGTTCGCCGGCGCCTCGATGGGCGAGTGGTTCATGGACAACGGCATGGACGCGCTGATCATCTTCGACGACTTGTCGAAGCACGCCGTGGCCTACCGGCAGGTGTCCCTGGTGCTTAAGCGTCCCTCCGGCCGCGAAGCGTACCCCGGTGACGTGTTCTACCTCCACAGCCGCCTGCTGGAACGTTCGGCCCGCCTCAACGAGATGAACGGCAACGGCTCGCTCACCGCCCTCCCGATCATCGAAACGCAGGCGGGCGACGTCTCGGCGTACATCCCGACCAACGTCATCTCAATCACCGACGGCCAGATCTACCTGGAAACCGACCTCTTCTACCAGGGCGTCCGCCCCGCGATCTCGGTCGGTCTTTCGGTCTCCCGGGTAGGCTCGGCCGCACAGGTGAAGGCCATGAAACAGGTCGCCGGCCGCATCAAGGGCGACCTCGCCCAGTTCCGCGAGCTCGCCGCGTTTGCCCAGTTCGGTTCCGACCTCGACGCCGGCACCCAGGCGAAGCTCGAGCGCGGCAAGCGTATCGTAGAGCTGTTCAAGCAGCCCCAATACAACCCCATGACCGTCGAGATCCAGGTCTCGGTCATGTGGGCCATCCAGAATGGCTTCTTCGACGACGTGGCGGTCGACAAGGTGAAGGACTTCCAGGCCAAATTCACCGCCTACCTCACCGACCGGAAGGCGCCCCTGCTGGCGTCCATCGCCCGGGAAAAAGCCCTCAGTGACGCGCTCAGCGCCGAACTGAAGGCCGCCGTGACCGAGTTCAAGCAGACCTACCGCTGACCCGCCCCCGAGGGTTAACGACCGGAGCCCGCCCATGGCAAGTACCCGCGACATCCGCCGGCGCATCAAGTCGGTCAAGAACACGGCGCAGATCACAAAGGCCATGCAAATGGTGGCCTCGGCAAAAATGCGCAAGGCCCAGCAGGCCGCCCTCGCGGGTCGGCCCTACGCGGCCCTCATGAACGAGGTGCTGGCCTCCGTGACCGAGCACGCCGGCGACTTCACCCACCCGCTCATGGAGACGCGGGCCGAGGTCACCGGCAATCGCATCCTGGTCGTCATCAGCACCGATAAGGGCCTCTGCGGCTCCCTGAACTCGAACCTGCTCCGGGAGGCCGGCCGGGCGGATGCCGCCACGACAACCTACGTGACCGCGGGCCGCAAGGCCGCCCAGTTCATCGCCCGCACCCGCCGCAACCTCGCCGCCGAGTTCACCTACAAGGACTCGCCCATGTTCAGCGAGGCCAGGGCCATCTCCAAGTTCGTCCAGGAACAGTTCCTCGAAGGACGCGTGGATCGGGTGGATGTGCTCTTCACGAACTTCATCAACGTGATGAGCCAGCGCCCCGAGGTCCGCCAGTTCCTTCCCCTCGGGGCACTGACCGGCCTCGAAGCCGACCCCCGTGGCGAGAGCAGCACGGCCGCGCTCAAGGCCGCGGAGTTCGAGTACCTGTTCGAGCCCGCAGCCCCCGACGTCTACTCGGCCCTGCTCCCCCACTACCTGAACTTCCAGATGTACCAGTTCCTCCTGGAAGCGAAGGCCAGCGAGCACAGCGCCCGGATGGTCGCCATGAAGAGCGCCACCGACAACGCCAAGCAGCTCATCAAGGACCTCACCCTCGAGTACAACAAGATGCGCCAGGCCAGCATCACCAACCAGTTGCTCGAAATCGCCAGCGCCGCCATGGCCGTGGCCTGATTCACCCGCCTCCGAACCCCGTCCGCACCCTCCGACCCCGCCCAACATCGAAGCCGCATGAACAAAGGCAAAATCGTTCAGGTCATCGGCCCCGTCGTGGACCTCGAGTTCACCGACCGGCTGCCCGAGATCTACAGCGCCCTCACCCTCGAGTACGAGATGCCCCTCCTCGGCCGCACCCGTCTCACCCTTGAAGTACAGCAGCACCTCGGCGCCAGCTGGGTCCGCGCCGTCGCCATGTCCAGCACCGACGGCCTCCGCCGCGGCATGGAGGTGACCGACACCGGCGCCGCGATCTCGGTCCCCGTCGGCGAAGGCGTCATGGGCCGCGTGCTCAACGTCACCGGCGATCCCGTGGACGAGAAGGGGCCGGTCAAGGCCGACAAGCGCTACCCCATCCACCGCCCCGCTCCCACCCTGATCGACCAGAATCCCTCACCCCAGGTGCTCACCACGGGCATCAAGGTCATCGACCTGATCTGTCCCTTCCTCAAGGGCGGCAAGGTCGGTGCCTTCGGCGGCGCCGGCGTCGGCAAGACCGTCGTCATCATGGAGCTCATCAACAACATCGCGAAGCTGCACGGCGGCATCTCGATGTTCGCGGGGGTCGGCGAGCGCACCCGCGAGGGCAACGACCTCTACAACGAAATGGTCGAGGCCGGTGTCATCAAGGTGCAGAAGGACTCCAAGGGACATCCCGTCAAGGGCGAGGACGGTCTCCCCATCCTCGAGGAAGGCTCCCGCATCGGCCTCGTCTACGGCCAGATGAACGAACCCCCGGGCGCCCGCCTCCGCGTCGCCCTCTCCGCCCTCGCGGTCACCGAGTACTTCCGCGACGAGAAAAATCAGGACGTGCTGCTGTTCGTCGACAACATCTTCCGGTTCTCCCAGGCCGGCTCCGAGGTGTCGGCCCTGCTCGGCCGCACGCCGTCCGCGGTCGGTTACCAGCCCACGCTGGCTGCGGAAATGGGTGACCTCCAGGAACGGATCACT
>JBBQML010000443.1:0-4996 GCA_038328885.1 Verrucomicrobiota bacterium
GTCGCCCTGCTGCAACGCCTCCTCGGATCCCCACCGGGTTTCGAACTCGTCCACGCTGACGCCCTGGTCTGGCTGACCGCGGAACCCCGCGACTGGTCGACCTGGCAGGTGGTGTCGAACCTCCCTTACTCCGTCGGCTCCCCGATCCTGGTGGAACTCGCCCAGAGCACCCACCCGCCCCGCGCCCTGACCGTCACTCTGCAGGCGGAGGTGATCGATCGAATCCGGGCCCGCCCTGGGACGAGGGAATTCGGGGTGCTGAGCCTGCTGCTGGCCCGGACGTATGTTCCTGGCCGCTCGTTCCGCATCCCTGCCGGTTGTTTCTTCCCGGCGCCGGACGTCCAATCCGCCTGCCTCCGACTCGACCGGCGGCCTTCCCCTCTGGTGCAAGGCGCCGAGGCGGCCACCTACACGCGCCTGGTGAAACTCGGCTTCTCCCAGCGGCGCAAACGCCTCCGGAAAGTGCTGCGGGCCGGCTGGGCCGACGCCCTCCTGGGCGAGGCCTGGAGCGCGCTGGGCCTTCACGAGGACGCCCGTCCCGAGGTGCTCACCCCGGAGGAATTCGCCGCCCTGGCCCGTCGGTTGGGACCGTCGGTGGGCGAGGAGGGCTAGCGGCCTGTTCAATGAGCCCCCTTGTCTCGTAGTCGCCGTGGTCACACGGCGCATTCATTGGCTTATCGGGGTTCCTTTGGGTTGTTCCGGGAGCCTGCGAGACCTTTTCAACGGGATGCTAGCGCCTCAGGATCTCGTACTCCTGGTCGAACGCCCGTGCATCCACAGGTTGTCGGTGCGGTGGACCGTACCAAAGCGGCGGCGCGCGTTGCTTCCCGCCTCACTCCAGGAGGAGCGGCGCGCCTTGGAGTGTGCCGAGGAGCCCCGCGAGGCGGCGCTTTGGTATCCGGTCACCCACAACTCAGGGATGCACCGGTCGAACGCCTGCCGCCAAGTTCCGGATTGCCCCCGTTTCGATCGATAGAAACGATCTCAACCCATGGCCGAGGAGATCTTCGATGTCGTCGACGAGCGCGATCAGGTCATCGGGCAGAGCCCGCGCCGCGAGGTGCACCGTTTGGGGCTGCGCCATCGGGCCGTCCATGTCCTGGTCTTCAACCAACTCGGCCACCTGTTCCTGCAGAAGCGCTCCCTGCGGAAGGATTGTTTCCCCGGAACGTGGGATTCCTCGGCTTCGGGCCACCTCGACCGCGGCGAAACCTACGACGCCTGTGCCGTCCGCGAATTGGCGGAGGAGATCGGATTGGTCGTCACGTCCCCGCCGCGCCGGTTGTTCTACGCGATGGCCTGCCCCGAGACCGGACAGGAGTTCGTCTGGGTGTACCAGGTTGAATCCGACGGCCCCTTCGTCCTCCAAACCTCGGAGGTCGACCGCGCCGAATGGTTCGCGCCGGAGGTGGTCACCAGTTGGGTGGAACGGCGCCCGGAGGATTTTGCGCCCAGCTTTGTGCTGATCTGGCGACGGCTGCTCGCGGCTCAGGGCTGATGGATTCAACGCCTCGCGGGGACGTCCCGGTCCGCGCCGCACTCAACCGACCCAGGAGCGCTCCCTGCACATCCCACAGGCTTACGGTCCCAGCCCAGTCTGGAGCATGTCCCTGCAACGGCCTCTCCGCTGCGCCGTGAGCCACGAGGCTGCCGAGGCTGGGGTACTCGAAGGCGGCGGTCGGCCGGCTTGGGATCGAAGGTGTCCAGGTGGCTGGGCCCGCCGTCCAGCCAGATGAGAATGCAGGAGGTCGCCCGCGTGCGGCCGGTCCCCCGCCGAGGCCAATTCCGTCGTCCAAGCCCCGAACTCAGGCGCGCTCGGAGGACGCGACAGCGTCCGGAGGTACAACCGGCGCAGCAGGCTCTGCAGTCGCTCATCGGTGGGCACCGCCCCCGGAAAGGGCTCGCGCGGCGGCGTTTCTCCGGCCGGACGGGCCATCCCCATCCGTTCGTTCCGACCCGGGTTGGCCCGTGCGAGCAGCACCTCGGCGGTCGGCGGGTTGGTGTCGCCGCAGAGTTTGGCAAGCGCCGCGAAGACCGCCGGGGCGTCCGCGATCCCGGGTTGCACGAGGGCGAAATTCGTCACCACCACGTTCCCTTGCGCCGCGACCAGGGTCAGGAGGCAGTCCTTGCTCAGACCGTAGTTGCCGGGCCCTCCCACGCCGTCCGGCGAAAGGCCGATGCGCGACCGCAACCGCAGCGACCCGGCGGCCGCCTTCACCCGCGCCTCGCCGGTGAGGCGGTCCGCGGCGAGAAAGACCAACTCGGTCTTGAGTCGTGACCGGTTGCTCGCGCCGTAGTCGTCCACCGCCCGAAGCAACGGGGCGAGCGAGCGCTCGACGCCGTAAACAAAGACCAGGGCCGTGGCGGCGCCCGCGTTCTCGGTCACCGGGTCGCGCTCACGGTTCGCCCCCTCGCCCGTCAGTTCGATCACCTTGAACGGGGTGGTGCGCTCGCCCGGTTGCGGCCCTGAGAAGACCGGGTCCGCCGCCCGCAAGCCCACGGTCGTGGTCATCGCGACGGAGATACAGGTCAGACCAAGCCAGCGAAGGGGAGGCTTGATGATCGGAAACCCTGCTAGCGCAATACCGTGGTGCGGTCGGCCAGCCAGATCACGTCGCGGTTGTTCGCTGACGCCACGTTCAACGTGAGCTGGTTGTTGTACTTCACCGGCGGTTTGGTCCGCCCATCGACCCACTTCTTGATCTCCGTGTGGCCGTCGGAGAACGAGATCCCCGCCGCGCCGTTGTGGTAGCTGGCCGGGAAATCAATGATCCGGGCCGCCGCCGGGCTTTCCACCATCATGTTCGCATAGCCGCCCGCATTGATGCTGTCCGGGTGCTCGTCGAGCAGCACGTAGTGCATCGATGGCGACACGAAGTCCGTGGTCTTGAGGAACGCCTTGTACTTTGTCTGAGCCTCGTTGTAGCTGGGCGGAGCCAGCCAGGCACCGGGCCCGCCCATCGCCTGGCTCATCCCCATGCTCCGCACCCGGAAGAACTTCTGGCCCCGGATCGAGACGCTGCTCATGTCGGCGGGACATTTGTAGATCTCGGCGGACTGCAGATACGGGGCGAACATCGCCCGCTTGGGATCGAGGAGGTCCTGCGTGTTGGTGTTGTCCCGCGTGGCGGGGTTGAAGTCGAGCCACCCCGCCACCCAGGCATAGGGTTCCGTGCCGCTGTTGCCCGGCTTCGTCAGGACGTCATTGTTGTCGTCCGGGTAGAGAAGGTGCGCGAGCTGCATTTGCTTCAAGTTGCTCATGCACTTGATGCCTTGCGCCTTGGACTTGGCCTTCGAGAGGGCTGGCAGGAGCATGCTGGCCAGGATCGCAATGATGGCGATGACCACCAGAAGTTCGATGAGCGTGAACCCGCGCGGGCCGGTTGTGGGCCGCTTCGACAGGGTAAGCATGCCGTCATCTAAGCGGTTCTCATCCCCACGGCAACGCCTAACGTCTCCCTATCGCTTCCTGAGCCTTTCCGGTCGGCCTCCGCCTGTACCTCCTCGAGTTCGGCAGGCACCACTGAGCACCGTGGATGGACGCCGGACCTTGTTCCGTTCTAGCCTGCGCGCCGCCAACGCCTTCATGAAAACAGCGCGCCGCAAGCCGTCCCCCCGCGCATCGTCCACTCCGCGAGCCACCCCCGCGCCCAAGGCGCCCGCCCGTCGGCGTGCCTCGAAGTCCGCCGCCGCGCCGGACGTGGTGCCAACCCAGCCCCTGGTGGAGCCGACCGCGCGCACCACCCCGGAGGCCGAACCCCACGCCGCGGAGGACAGCGAGTTCGTCCCGCTGCGCCGCTCCCGGACGCCCGGCCCCGAGCCTGCGCCGGCGAACCGCCGCGACCGCTGGGATGGCGACACGGCCTACCGCATCTACCTGCGCGAAATCGGCGAGGTGGCGCTGCTCAAGCCTGAGGAGGAGATCGAACTCGCCGCCCGTATCAAGGCCGGAGACCGCAAGGCCCGCGACCACATGATCAAGGCCAACCTGCGCCTGGTCGTGAAGATCGCCCACGACTACGAAGGCTACGGCCTCCCGCTCCTCGACCTGATCAACGAGGGCAACATCGGCCTGATGAAGGCCGTCGAACGTTTCGACCCCGCCAAAGGCGGCAAGCTCTCCACTTACGGCGCCTGGTGGATCAAGCAGGCCATCAAACGAGCCCTCGCCAACCAGGGAAAGACCATCCGCCTCCCGGTCCACCTGGTCGACAAGATCTCCCGCATGCGCCGGGTCGCCGCTCAACTCCAGGAGGAGTTCGGCCGGGAACCCACCGATGAGGAACTGTCGGAGGAACTCGGCATTCCGACCGCCCGAGTCACCCAGTGGCGCAGCGCCGCCATCCGGCCCGCCCAACTGGACGCCCCCCTCGGCGATGACGACTCGAATTCACTGGGTGACATCGTCGCCGACGAGAAGCAGGCCACCCCCTACCGGGACCTCGAGGACAAGACCGTCCGCGAAATGCTGGAGGGGATGATCGTCGGACTCGACCAGCGGGAGCAGAACATCCTGCGGCTGCGCTTCGGCTACGACGGCGGCGATGGCATGACACTCGAGGAGATCGGCCAGCAATACGGCGTCACGCGGGAGCGGATCCGGCAAATCGAGGCGGTCGCCCTCAAGAAGATGAGACGCATGATTGAGAAGCTCGAACGTACCCAGTCGCGGGAGTAAGGGGGCGCCGGTTCCACCCCGGGACGCCCTGGCTCGATCCCTCGCAGTACGCCACCCGCGCACGCCTCCCGCTCAGTCACGCGCGCCCACGTCAGGCAACAACAAGGCGCTGATGGTCGCGAACGTGTCGACCACGGCGTCGGCGCTGCGGATCCGTTCGGCCGGGTTGGAGGTGGTGATGCCGATCACCCGCATCCCGGCCGCGCGGGCGGCAGCCACGCCTGGCACCGAATCCTCGATCACCACGCAGGCCGATGGCGGAAGCGCCATCAATTCGGCTGCGCGCAGGAACAGGTCGGGCGCCGGTTTCCCGCGCTC
>JBBQML010000444.1:0-4994 GCA_038328885.1 Verrucomicrobiota bacterium
GGATTGGCGACCGCTGTTCTAACCGGTGCTCTGGCCGGCGACAGTGTTTTTGCAGCAGTTGCGGACTCCTCGATGGCCACGGAAAACCGTTTGACGACCCCGGCTCGGTCAGTACAGTTCGCGGCCCTGCTCCGTGTTCCAGAGTAGCTCAATGGTAGAGCACGCGGCTGTTAACCGTGGGGTTGTAGGTTCGAGTCCTACCTCTGGAGCCACTTTTCCGGCTTTTTTCGGCTCTGCCAGTACTGGGAATGCCTCGCACCGAGCGTGTGGCGGGAGGGCGGGTAGGCGTCCGGATTGGGCGTCAGGCAGTGCCGTTGGTTCGCCGCGTTGAACGTGGCGGCCGTTGCAGACCATACCGAACCGCAGCTCGCATCATCATGAACGACCGTTCCCTCCGTGCCGCAGGCCTGCTGCTAGCCCTTTCTGGTGCAGCGGCGATGGCCCAGGAATCCAGCACGATCCCGGCCCCGCAGCCGGCAACCGATACCGCCGCGGCTGCCGCGGCCGCCGCCGTTCCACCCAAGCCGAAGTGGGAGACCTCCGCTGGTGTGGGCGTCTCCGTGACCCAGGGCAACAGCGACACCCTCCTCTTCACCGCCAACGCCGTCACCCTCCGCAAGTGGGAACGGAGCGAGTTCACGGCGGGCGTCGACGCCGGCTATGGGGACAACGACGGCGAACAGAACGTCGGCTACGTCAAGGGGTTCGGTCAGTACAACTATCTCTTCACCGACCGCTGGTTCGCGTTCGGCCGGGTTGAGGCTCTGAATGACGCGATCGCAGACATCAACTACCGCATCCCGGTCACGGCGGGTGTTGGCTATTACTTCATCAAGAATGATCGGACGACGCTGAGCGCGGAAGTCGGTCCGGGTTATGTGTTCGAGAAGGTCGGGGGGGACGAGCGCTCGTACGCGACGCTCCGGTTTGCGGAGAAATTCACCTTCAAGATCAACGACCGGTCGCGCCTCTGGCAGTCGGTCGAGTACCAGCCGAAGATCGACGACTGGAAGGAGTACTACCTCTCGGCCGAGCTCGGCCTGGCCGTGGACATCACCAAGCAAATGGAGATGCGGGCGGTCTTCCAGGACTGGTACATCAGCAACCCGGCGCCTGGGCGCGAGAGCAACGATCTGCGTCTGGTGGCCGGCGTGAACTACAAGTTCCAGTGAAGCGGAGCGGTGCGTTGGTCACCGGGGTTGGGTGACCGACGCCTGTCCGTCCTTCCCGAGGGGTCCCGGGTTCACCGGGGCCCCTTTTTGCCGGCCATGCCTTGGCCGGGGTGGATCGAGGGACCCGGGGGGCGGGCCCACGGCGCGGGTGCCGGGAGTGCCCCCGGCATGGGCGCGACGGCTTGGGTGTGATCGCGGACACGGTGCGGGTGCCGCGTCTCGGTTCGGCCACGCAGTCGGTGAAGTTCCACCTGCGGAACCTGTCCCTCGTCCGCACGCTCGACGAACTCTCCCGGACTTCCCTGCTGGTGTACGAGTTGGACGGCACCGTGTACGTTCGGCCCGCTGCGGGGGCCCGTGAACGCTCTGTCAGGGTGGAGCGCCGTGGGGAGTTGGACCTTAACCGGATCGGGAGTCAGTAGGTCAGCAGGCTGATCAAATCCCGTCCCGTCGCGGTGAGGATCCACGACTGTCCGCGCTTGAAGACGAGCTTGCGGCAGGGGTTGCGACGTTGCTGGGTCTCGTTCACTTCCAGCACCCGCAACGTCAGCGGCCCCTGGACCTCCGTCCGCTTCCGCGGGGTCAGTTGAATGGGCACGCCGCTGAAATCGAGCGTGACCTCGTGCGCGACCACGGCATCGCGCGCCGTCCGAGGCGGCCGTTTCACCAACCCGGGATAGCGGCGCAGCCAGGGGAAGGAAGCCGAGGGGACCAGCACCCGGCACAGCGCCGGGCGGGAGCGTACGAAGTCGCCGAAGCGGAAGCGTTCGCCCCGGGCCGCCTGCAGGCGGAGGATCTCGCCGGGATCGAGACCCGCGAGGTTCCTGCCGTTCCAGGGGCCGTGGTCGTCGCGCATCCCGGGGGCGTGTTCCTTGAGCCACGACGAAAACCGCTCGTTGACCAGCAGGCCGATCTCGAAGTGGAGGTGCGCCCGGTCCCGGGCGATCGGGGTCAGGGTGTTGGTGGTCCGACCCATGCGCCCGATGGTCTCCCCGGCGGTGATCGGCCGGCCGGCCTTCAACCCGGTGCGGCACTCGGCGAGGTGCGCGTAAAGCGTGAACACCTCGAATCCATCCACGCGATGACGGAGGACGATGTAGTTGCCGTAGTTGGACAGGGCGGGGCGCCGGTTCACGTAGGCGACCTGACCGGTGGCGGAGGCCCGCACCTCGTCCAGTGGTTCGCCGCTCCGGTCGCGCCGGGTGGCCAGGATGTCGATGCCCTCGTGCAGTTGCGTCCCTTCGGAGCGGACGCAGCCGAACTGCCCGGCCGTCCAGGACCGTCCCGGTGTGGGAGCGAAGAAACGACGTTCGCCGCCTTCCTCGAGGAGCGCGCGGTTGTCGGTCGGGAACCGGAAAGGGACAGCCGCGAGGGCGGCAGCGGACGTCAGCCAGGGCAGCAATCCGAGAAGGGCAATCCTTCGGGTGAAGGAAGATGGAAGCGGCACGGCGGGAGGGGAGGAGAGGCAGCGGGAGACGGTTCGGCCGGGCTCATTGCAGCCACTGCTTGCGCTCCTTCTCGATCGCCTTGTTGATTCCCTGGACCAGACGCTCCATTTCCTCGCGCGTGGCGTCGGGGGTGAAAGCCAGGGTGCCATCGCCGATGCGCTGGCGCAGGAGGGGTGCGGCCAGCCAACGGGCTTCGCCGTCGATATCCGTGAGGATGAGCAAGTGACGGCCCGCGGCAGCGGCGCTGTAGCTCTCCAGGAGCTTGGTGCCCATGGAGTTGAACTTGATGCGCACCTGGAAGCCGCCGGGTTGATTCACCAGTGAGGCGTTGATGATGTGTACCTCATTGAGGATGGGGAGTCTCTCGACGTTGTAGCGGAGGGGGGTGGTCGAGCGGCCTACCTCGGCCGGGAGGCTGCGTTCCGGAAGCTCCCGTTTGGCTTCCACGTGGACGCGGAGATGGGTGGGGAGCTTGGGTTTCCTGCCTTTGGTTTTCGGGGCGGGGGCCTTGGACGGTGCGTTGGTGGTACTGGGGTTCGCGGCGGGGGATTCCGCTGCCACGGCCGTCAGTCCGCCGCCGAGTTGGAAACAGACCAAGGCGAGAAGGATGTTGATGCAGGTCCGTGTGCTCCGCATACTGGTTCGCCAGCCAAACGGAGGCTGGCAGTCTTTGTAAAGAGCGATATGAGCCAACAATCGAACAAGTATCAGAAGCGTGTCCGCCGGCAGCGTTACCTGCGCCGGAAGAAGGATGCCCTGAAGGCGCCCAAGGCCGCTCCGGTGGAGTCGCCGGCTGCCCAGCCCTAGCGGCCCAAGCCTGGCCGAATCCCGCAACCCTGCGGCGGTCGCCGTCCCGTGACCTTCACCGCGGCGCCTGCCGGTTCCCCTGTGAGTCTTTTTCGCCAGCCCGCTGGACGTACCAGCGGGCCGTTGTTTTCTAGTTGGGGTGTGGCGTCCCCCCGACCTTGACTTCATCTGCTGTGCCCCCAGATTTTGGCGCAGCAAAACTAATCGTCCCCGATGAAACAGCCGCCGTCCCGGTCCGCCGCAGATCCCTCCGATTTCAATCGTCGTGACTTCCTCAAGGGGTCGTCTGGCGCCACGTTGATGGCGTTGGCGGGAGGGGTGCAACTGGTGGCGCCGCTGGCGCTGGGGCAGGAGAAGCCGGCCTCGACGCAGTCCGGCACACCGCTGAAAGTGGGGGTGATCGGCTGCGGGGTGTGGGGGCGGGAGATCCTGAACACCCTGGCTCGGATCGCCTCGGCCGAGGTGGTGGCAGTTTGCGACACGTATGGCGTGATGGTGCGACGGGCCAAGGAAGCGGCTCCGAAGGCGGAAGGGTTCGAGGACTACACCAAGATCATCGAGAACCAGGATATCCCGGCCGTGGTGGTTGCCACGCCCTCGCACCAGCACAAGGAGATCGTCTTGGCGGCGCTCAAGGCCGGCAAACACGTTTACTGCGAGGCGCCCCTGGCGCACACCCTCGAGGACGCCCGGACCATCGCGGCGGCAGCCAAGGCGACTCCCTTCCAGAACTTCCAGCCGGGTCTGAGTTTTCGCTCGGACCCGCAGCGGCGTTTTCTCTTCGATTTCGTGCGTGCCGGGGCTTCGGGCGGCATCGTCAAGACGCGCAGCCAGTGGCACAAGAAGCAGAGCTGGCGCCGGACCTCGCCCAACCCCGAGCGGGAGAAGGAACTCAACTGGCGGCTCGACCAGAGCCTGTCGCCGGGCTTGATCGGCGAGGTTTCCATCCATCAGCTCGACAACATGGCCTGGTTTCTCCTGGGCCGGCCGACGGCGGTGACCGGCTTTGGCGGGATCGTGTTCTGGAAGGACGGCCGGGACGTTCCCGATTCGGTGCAGGCGATCTTCGAGTTTCCCAAGGGTGCGCTGGTGAACTGCGAGGCAACCCTCGCGAATTCGTTCGACGGCGATTACGACATCCTCTTTGGCACCGACGCGGCGATCATGCTGCGGGGCAACAAGGCGTGGATGTTCAAGGAAGTGGACGCCCCCTTGTTGGGTTGGGAGGTCTACGCGAAGAAGGACACCTTCTACAGGGAAACCGGCATCGCGCTCGTGGCCAACGCCACCAAGCTGGCGGCGGCCGGTGACAAGGGCGAAGAGGATCCGTTCAAGGGCACCCCGCTGGCCTATGCGCTGGAGTCCTTCGTCTACAACTCCGACGTCATCGGGTCCGCGGTGAAGGATTTCATCGACAACTTTGGCGCCGACGACAAGCCGGCACTGGCGGAGGCGCTCACTGCGGCGGTGATCAACAACAAGCCCGCGGCCACGTGGCGTGACGGCTACGAGGCGACGGTCATGGCGCTCAAGGCCAATGAAGCCGTGGTCAAGAAGGCGCGTCTCG
>JBBQML010000445.1:0-4990 GCA_038328885.1 Verrucomicrobiota bacterium
GCCCTCGCCGATGCCGGTACCGATGGCGGTGATCATCGTGCGGATTTCGGTGTTCTGGAGCACCCGTTCCAGCCGTGCCTTCTCCACGTTGATGAGCTTGCCGCGGAGGGGGAGGATGGCCTGGAAGCGGCGGTCGCGACCCTGCTTGGCGGAGCCGCCGGCCGAGTCACCCTCGACGATGTAGAGCTCGGTGTTGGTCGGGTCACGGTCGGAGCAATCGGCGAGCTTGCCCGGGAGACCGCCGCCGGTGAGGGCGGTCTTGCGCACGGCCTCGCGGGCTTTGCGGGCGGCCTCGCGGGCGCGGGCGGCGGTCAGGCCTTTGTCGATGATCCGCCTGGCGACGCCTGGGTTGGCGTCGAAGAAGGTCATCAGCCCCTCATAAACGATTGAGGAGACGATGCCTTCGACCTCGGTATTGACCAGTTTGACCTTGGTCTGGGACTCGAAGCGGGGGTTGGGCAGCTTGACGCTGAGGACGCAGATCAGGCCCTCGCGGACGTCGTCGCCGGTGATCGGGGGATCCTTCTCCTTGAGGATGGAGTTGGAGCGTGCGTGCTGGTTGATGGCACGGGTGAGCGCCGCGCGGAAACCGGTCAGGTGGGTGCCGCCGTCGGGGTTGGGGATCGAATTCGCGAAGGCAAGGATCTGGTCGGTGTAGCTGTCGTTGTACTGCAGCACGCACTCGATCAGGACCTCGTCCTTGGAGCTGGCAAGCACCACCGGCTTGGGGTGGATGACCTCCTTGTTGCGACCGAGCTGTTTGACGAACTCGGTGATGCCCTCCCGGTAGAAGAACCGCTCCGACTTGTCCTCATGGCGCTCGTCCGTAAGCGTGATATCCACCCCGGGGTTGAGGAAGGCCAGTTCCCGGAGGCGGTTGGCGAGGCGCTCGAAGTTGAACTCGGTGGTGATCGTGAAGATTTCAGCGTCCGGCTTGAAGGTGATGAGCGTTCCCGTGTGCCGGGACTTGCCGATGACCACGAGTTTCTGCGTGGTCTTGCCACGGGCGAAGGCCATGTGGTGGACCAACCCGTCGCGGGAAACCTCCACCTTGAACCACTCGGAGAGGGCGTTGACGCACTTGGCGCCGACGCCGTGCAAGCCGCCGGAGTACTTGTAGGCGCCCTGGCCGAACTTACCCCCGGCGTGGAGATTGGTGAGGACGAGTTCGACGGCGGGGATGCCCCATTTCGGGTGGGTGTCGACCGGGATGCCACGGCCGTCATCGCGGATGCTGACCGAGCCGTCGAGGTGGATGAGGACCTCGATATGCCGGCAGAAGCCGGCGAGGTGTTCGTCGATGGAGTTGTCGAGCACCTCGAACACGCAATGATGCAAGCCGCGCTCGTCGGGGTCACCGATGTACATGCCCGGGCGTTTGCGCACCGCCTCCAGGCCTTCCAGCTTGTCGATTTTCGAAGCGTCATAGGCGCCATCGCCGACCCCCTCGGGAAGGGGTGGAGCCGGCATCTCGGTGGGATCGGACATGGTGGTTTCTCAGCAGCGGAAGAACGCGAAAAAGCCGCGTCGGTCAGGAGGGGAAAGGCTACCAAATGACCCCTGCGACACAACGCCGAATTTCCCGACTCAACCCCTATTTCTGGTGGGAGGAGAAGGGGGCTTCCCCCAGTAGTTGAGGTTGGTCGACAGGCCTGAGAACCGGTGGTTTGGGGTGCTGGCGAGTGTGCGGGAAGCGTCACGGGTGGAGCCAGCGCCACACGCGAAGAGCCTCCGTGACCGACCAGGCCTGAGCGTCACAACCGCGGTCCTGGTGGGGCTCGTCGCCATCGCGGATTTCCGGCAGATGGCCGAGGCAACCCTGGTCAAGGAGGGACGCGGAACCGGCCAGAAGACTCGCCGCAGCGCGGACCGCTTCGGGGTGGCGGTTCCAGGCGAGGGCGAGGGCTTCGCAGAACGTGGGCAGGATCCAGGTCCAGGCGGTGCCGTTGTGGTAGGCGGGTTTGCGTCGGGTGTCTTCGTCGCCCTCGTAGCGTCCCCAGTAGGGATGGGCGGGGTCGTTCAGCAGTTGACCGTTGGCACCGCGGATCGGGAGGGGAGGCGTGACCGGCAGCGGAGCGAGGGAGCGAATTGCCCCGGGGACGAGGAGGTGGGCGAAGGCGGCATCGACCATGGCCCGAGCCTGGGCGGGGGTGGCGAGGCCGAGGGTGACGGCGAAGAGGCCGTTGCAACGCAGGGCCCTATCGGGCGTGGCGGCGAAGGCTGGGAGGTGCGCGGGAGCGAGCAGGACATCGCTGAACCAGCCTTGTTCCGGCAGCCAGAACAGCTTCTCGAAGGACACCTGGGCGCGATCTCCGAGCGAACGCCAGCGTGCGGCGCCCCCGGAATCCGCGCGGGCAAGAAAGCGAAGGAGACGGATCCAGAGCGCCTGCACCTCGACGGCGTAGCCTTCGCGAGGCGTGCCTGCCGGGTGGTTCGTATCCATCCAGGTGAAGTGCGACGGGCTCCAGAGCAACTGACTCTCCGGATCGGCCCGGATGCCGCTGGGCGTGCCCGCGAGGCAGCCCTCGGCCAGGGAACGGATCACGTCCAGGAGGGTGAGGCGCGTGTCCGGGATCTGGTGCTGGAGCAACGACTCTCCGTGCAGGTTGACCGCGTCCTCGAGTGCGATGCCGTACCAGAGCGCGGCGTCGACCGTGTCCCGGTTCGAGGCGTTTTCGCCGTGGATTGAGTTCGGCAAGGTGCCACGTTCAGCGAAACGGCCGAAGACTTCGAGGATCCGCAGGACCTCCGCTTGCCAACCGCCGGCGAGGAGTCCTCGGCAGGCGATGAGCGTGTCGCGGCCCCAGTCCAGGAACCAAGGGTAGCCGGCGATGACGGTGCGGCCCTGGTCGCGTCGGACGAGGAACGCCTGCGTGGCCGCGCTGAGGCGTTCGGCAAACCCGGCCGTTGGTGTGGGCCCCGTGGGGTTGGCTGGTGGTGAGTTCGGCGGGGTAGGGGTGGGTTCGGCGTCAAGTTGGAGCACTGCCTGGGCACCCGGGGCGAGCGTGATTTCGAACCAGCCCGGGCTGTAGGCGTCGCCTTCGGCGACCTGCCCGCGAACGGCCTCCTCCGGGTGGGGGATCCGTTCGGACCACTCCGGTTGGGGATGAAAACGGCCTTGGTCCACAGCCACCCGGAGGTGCCGATCCGCGGCCGGGGTGAAGGTGAAGCCGGTGGGGTTGGACGTCGTGCGGACGTGGGACTGGAAGTGGTGGTCGGCTCCTGGGTTGCGGTGGGTCTCGGCGTGGAAACTGCGATCCTCGAGATCGACCCTGAGGGTCAGACTGGCGCGGTGAGGCACGTCGTTCGCCGCCCGGCTGAAGGTGAAGCGCGTGGTGTTCCGATCGAACAGCATTTCGGCCCGCACCTGGAGGGATACCGTGCGCCCGTTGCCCGCGTTGGCGCGAAAGTGCCAGGTTGGCGAGGGGCCCGCGTCGCAGGCGATGAGGTTTGCCTGGCCGAGCGGGGAGATGAAATCATCGGCGTTAAGCCAGGCACGGATGCGCTTCACCAGGACGTGACGGTCGACCGGGGTGGTGGGGTGGAGGTTGGCGGCCAGGACGCAGTCGTACTTGGACCGGGTGGAGCCAAAATCGACCCGGAGCCGGGCCATGCCACCGCGGCCGTTGGTAAGGAGGAAGAGATCCTCGGGGTGGGGCAGGGTGGGGGGAGTGGCGGGCGGATCGCCGCCCAGGAAGAGGATTCGTCCGTGCAGGGTGGCGTGCGAACTGTCGGCGTGTTCGCAGCGGAGGCGGGTTTCGTGGGTTGCCGACTGGCCGCGGGGAGCGAAGCAAGCCACCGAGCCGCGCTCGGCGCGGATGGACGTGGCGTGCTCGGCGGGGGAGTGGGGGGAGGCCTCGAGATGGGCCCGGAAGTTGCGCGGCAGGAGGATGACCAGCCACCAGCCTGGGGGAACGACCACGACACGGCGGGCATCGGGTGCCCGCCAGACGATCACCGCGGGGAAGGTCTCCGGATCGGCCGCGAGCCGCACGGTTTCGCGCAGGTCGAAGCCAGGTACGTCACTATTCGCTGGCAGGGCGCCGGCCTGGGCGGAGACGGCGCTGAGCCAGCGGACGGGGTCGTGCTGAACGCTCTCGGCGACGGCGTTGGCTTCGAGTTGTGTCAACTGTTCCGCCGGAACCAGCAGGGCGGCAGCACGGAGGGCCCAGGCCGTGAGGGAGCGTTGCTCGCGGTAGCGGCTGCCCGCATTGCCCGCGGGGAGGGGGACCCCGAGGCAGTGCGCGGCGCCCGGTGCGAGTTCGAGGCGCCAGCGGTTGCGGTGGACCGCGGTCATCGTGGGGACGGGTTGTCCCAGCAGATCCCGTCCAACGCGGCACTCCGGAGGCAGGTGCTTGGCCGGCAATTCGAGCGTGGCGGAGGCTGCCAGGGCTGGGTTCACCAGGACCAGGCAGCGGGACTGGCCATCGCCCGAAATCCGTTCGAGGGCGAGCACGGGATCGGTGGGGACGCTCAGGCGGGTGAGCGTGGCGTCGTCGAAGAAGGCCGGGTGCTCGGCGAGCAGGCGGTTCAGGGCGGCAATTTCGGGGACGATGTTTTGGGTGGCATCCCAGGACAGGCCGGTGCGCTGGTGGACGAGGATTTTCTCCGCCGCCAGCCATTCGACCCCGCAGGTGATGCCGTAGCCGCCTTTGATGCTGGCGAGGGCGCAGAGGCGGTTGCGAAGGAGCGACCAGGCCGGGCCCTGTGCGGCCAGCCGCTCGTTGTCGTGGGTTTCGCTGTAGTGGATGTAGGTGCCGGAACTCGCTGACTGTTGGAGGGCATACTCGAGGTAGGAATGCACCTGAGCGGCGGAATTGTTTTGGATCAGCTCGGAGTACGCCCACTGCATGCCGCCCGGCCCGAGGAGCGTTTCGGTGGCTTCCCACGATCCCCCCAGGCCTTCCAGGAGAAAGACAGTCTCGGGAAACTCCGCTGAAACGCGCGCGGTGATGTACTGCCAGACGTGGGCGGGGATTTTGTACCCGGC
>JBBQML010000446.1:0-4986 GCA_038328885.1 Verrucomicrobiota bacterium
TCGGCTGGCGTCGGGCGTCGAGCACCTTGAAGAAAGGAACGGCTTTACGTCGCGGGGTCGACGCGGCATGGTCTGCGCCCTAGACCGGTTGGCCGGTCTTGTTTTGGCGTGCTGCGCCTTTCATGGGCTCACAGTGGCACAAGGAGTGGCACACGGTGAATCCGAAAGGGGCTGAGAATGCCCAAGTTGTTGATAACCAAGGTTGCCGACGTGGCGGAATTGGCAGACGCGCTAGACTCAAAATCTGGTACCCGTAAGGGTGTGGGGGTTCAAGCCCCTCCGTCGGCATGACCGGGTTGGGGACAACACAAAGGAGCGGAAGGACCCGGGTTGCCCGAACTGTCGGTCAAGGCGGGTCTGGGCTCCCCGGTGCGGGAAGACAGGCAACTCCCGTCCGCGCATGGTCTTGACTGGGCAGGAAGTTTACGGTTGCCGGTATTGTACGCGCTGCGGCACTTTGACGACGGTTACAATGAACGATCGTGAAGTATTGTCGGGCCCCCGGCTGCGCCTGAGGGCCTCCCGTTGCACTTGGGTGTCCCAGCCGGCAGGACCGGCTTTGCCTGCCCACGTGGGGGTGGCTCTGGCGGGTGTGGCTCTCGGTCTCCTACCCTTGGCAGTCACCGCGCAGACGCGGTCGGAGTTGATCACCACCACGCTGCCCTATCCGACCTATCAACCGGTCCGGGACGACCACTACGGGACCACCATCGGTCCCTTGAGGATTCGCTACGACCTTTCGTTCGCGGTTACCTATACGGACAACCGAAACTACGGCAGCGGCGCGGGACAGGAGGACTTTGGCCTGCGGCCGATGCTAAATTTCGGGCTCTTCTACCCGATCACCGACTTCCAGGTTCTGCAGTTGGATTTCGGCCTGGGCTATGAGTGGTGGGCGAATGCCGACTCGGGCAACCGGTACGTCCTCAGCATCGCCCCGAATTCCCATCTTAACTACATCGTCCGGGTGGGGGACGTGGACCTGCGCTTCGCCAACGACACCGGAAGCACCACGGAGGCTTCCAGCCGCCCCGAATTCTACGGGGGCGCGAATCCGTCGAACTTCGAGTTCAGACAGTTGCAGAACACCACCTCGGTGAATGCGACACTCTCGGCGACTCGGCGCCTGAAGATTACCTCGGGGTACAGCTTCGGACTGGTCCGTTCGCTGAACGACCAGTTCACCTCGCTGGACCGGGACAACCATTCCTTCAACGCGCTCGCGATGGCGCGCGTCACCGCTCCTATCTCCGCCGGTCTCAGCGGGACGTATTCGATCTACAGCTTTCCGGAAGGTGTCCAGAACGACGGCCAGTTGTTAACCTTCGGTCCGCGCGTGGAGTGGCGGCTTTCCGATACCATCCGGGCGACCCTCTTCGGCGGATACACCTGGGCGACCTTCGACGACAACGGCACCATCGACGACCGATCGGATGTTTCCTCCCCGACGTTCAGCGGTTCGCTGACGCACCGGATCAATAGCCGGATGACCCACGACGCGTCGGTCGGTCGGAGCTTCGACACCGGGTTCGGGTCTAACTACACCGACAGCTTCTATGTACGCTACGGCCTTCAGGCCGAGATCGGTCCGAAGCTCAATCCCGCCCTGGGCTTTTCCTGGCAACAGGCGAGCCAGTCGGGTGCCTCCGGCGATACCGGGGACCTCTTCTCCGTGAACCTCGGCGTCGGCTATCCCGTCCTGACGCGTTTGACGACCGGGCTCTACTACAGCTTCATCACGCGTACCGGCGACACGGCGGAGCGCAGTTATACGGAAAACCGGATCACTTTCCGGGCCAGCTACCGGTTCTGAGACCCCGACCGCGGGTCGCGAGTCTGCCGCAAGCACGTCCATGACATCCCTCAACCACCTCCTCCTCGTCACCTCGGCCCTCTCCCTGCTGTCGGGCCCGTTGCGTGGCGCCGATGCCGTCATCGTGCCCGGCCCGGATATCTCCCTTCTGGATCCGCGGTACACACTCCGCACCGGCGACCGCATGCAGTACCGCATCGCCGAGGATCCGGTCAAGGGCACCATGCCAATCGGCGTGGCCGTCAATGGGGTCGGGGAGGCGAGCTTCCCGGTGGGACGGGATTTTGATCTGCGGATCACGTTCGAGGTGCGCGGTCGCACGTTGGAGCAGGTGAAGGAGGAACTGTCGAAGCAGTTGCTGGCCGACTACTACCACCAGGCCACCATCTCGCTCACTTTGGACGACCGCGCCATCATTCCCGGGAAGGTGCAGTTCTTCGGCACCGGCGGCGTGCGCGGCGAGGTGCAGATTCTCCCGGACGCGCCCCCGCCCAAACTGAGTGAAACGCTCCTGAGGATGAACGTGCCGGAGTTCGCCAATCTGCGCCGGGTGAAGGTCCGGCGGGTAAACCCCACCACCGGCCAGGAGAGGATCATCGAGGTCAACGTCGATGACATCGTCAAGGGTGGCCAGCGCGACAAGGAAATCATCCTGCAGGATGGGGATCGTGTCGAAGTGCCGGAGAAGTGGATCAACTAGGCGGGAACGCCTCAGAAGCATGCCGAAGAGCCCCTCGTATCCCAAGTCCCGCTACTCCCGTTACCGGGCGCCGATCGTTGATCGGGTCAACCTGATGGTCCTGCTGCGCCGGGGGTTGCGGATGTTCCGGAACCGGTGGTGGATCGCCCTGTTGACCCTCGCCATCGGCACGGGGATCTCCGTCTACCTGGCGAAGACGAAGCCGGACATGTACCGCGCCACGTCGCGACTCGGCATTCTTCCCAAGGTGACCTTCGCCCAGCGCGCCGGGGATCGCGCGGCCGTGCTGGAGGAGAAGGCCAGTTACGTTTCGGACCAGTTGGAGTACATGCGCGGCAACCAGGTCCTGGGCAAAGTGGAGGAGAAACTGCAGGACTTCCGACTGCCCGATAACTCCATTCCGACCAGGAGGCTCATCGCGAACCAGGGCGCGGGATCGACCTTCGTCATGACCGTGGAGAGCCCGAACCTGGAATACGCGCGGCGTTATGCGCGCACCTGGGCGCAGGAGTTTCTGGTGTTCAAGGAGGAACTCCGCAGCGGAGTGGCGGGAAGGACGATGGACAAGACGCGCAACGACATGAGCCGCCAGTCGGAGGCGGTCGCGGAGGCGCAAAGGCGTTTGGATGACTTCCTGCAGGAGCACCAGATCGCCACGAGCCAGGACACCGGAAACGCCGCCCAGGAACTGCTGGTGAGTCTGCAGCGCCGCCGTCAGAACGTGATGCTGGAACGCCAGCGGCTCGAGAGCAAATCGGCCGAGGAGATCGCCGACGAGAAGAGCGCGCTTTCGCTGCCCGGCGCGGGAGCCGCGCTGAACGCCGCCGCGGCGGCGGCCGTGGGCGCCATTCCGGAGAGCGGTGGAGGCTTCAACGCCTTCGGTGCGGGCTCGGCAGGTCCGAACGGCCCGGGCGGGTCGGCGGATCCGTTCGAGAAGTACCAGGGTCAATCCTCGTACCGTTCGCTCAGGCTCAACCTCCGGGCGGTGGAGGCCGAGATCCTCAAGCGCAAGGGAACCCTCAGGGAGAAGCACCCGTACATGGTGCGCCTGGGTGAGTCATTCACCAACCTCACCCGCCAGATCAGTGACCAGTTGGTCATGGTCACCGAGATGCGGACCGCGCAGATCGAATCCTTGAAGCTCGAGGAGAGTGTGCTGGACCGCCAGATCGATTCCCAGCGGACGGAGGTCACCCTGCTGCGCGATGTCAATCGCGAGTTCGTGCGCCTCTCGGAGGAGTACAACGCCCAGCGGGCGACTCTCAACGGTCTCGCGAAGGAGCTGCAGGCCCTTTCCCAGATCCAGTCAAACGACGAGGTGATCACGGTCCTCGAGGAGGGGGCGGGGCGGGACACCCCGGTCGGCCCCCAGCGCGGCCGTATGATCATCACCGGCGTGGCGCTCGGCTTGCTCTCCGGGTTCGGGCTCATCTTCCTACTGCACAAGCTCGATGACCGCATTGATTCCGCCGAGGACCTGGAGAAGGCCCTGGATGAGCCGATCCTCGGCCAGTTGCCCTTCGTCAGCGCCAGGGATATCCGCGACGGCATGGTCACCATCGACCGCCTGGAGACGAACAACATCTTCGTCGAGGCCCTCCGGGGCGTCCGGTCGTCGATCATGTTCGGCGAGTTGGGCGGCGCGAAGCAGGTCCTGATGGCCACCAGTTCCGTGCCCGGCGACGGCAAGTCGACGTTCACGGTCAACTTTGCGATCACCCTGGCGAACGCTGGCAACCGGGTACTTCTGATCGACGCCGACCTGCGGCGCGGCACCGTGGCCGGTTACTTCGGCCTGCCCTCCTCCCCCGGGCTGTCCGACGTGCTCAGCAACCTCGAGTCCTGGACCGACGTGCTCTGCTCGACGACGCACAAGACACTCCTGGTCATCCCTGCCGGGAAATCCGTCACGAACCCCGGGGAATTGCTGCTTTCCAAGGGTATCAAGAAGCTGATCGAGGAGACCCGGAAGGACTTCGATTACGTCATCTTCGATTCGCCGCCGGTGATCGGCATGGACGACGCCGCCTCCCTCGCGAGTAACTGCGACGGCCTGGTGTTCGTGTACCGCGTCGGGGTGACCTCGCTCAAGCTGGCGCGGCTGGCCGTAAACACCGTGCGCCAGCGAGGGGGCCGCATCCTCGGGCTTATCCTCAACGGCGTCGGGATCAACAACCCGGACTACTACTACACGGCGTACTACTACTCACACTACACCTACGGACGGCCCGTCCGACCGGCGCTGGCCGAGGGGAACGATCCCGCCCGGCCCGAGCGTCCGCGTGGGATGCGCCTGCTGACCGCCCTGCGCGAGGGCGACGAGGACTCGGCGTCCGCCCCCTCCGGGAAGTCGCCTCATTCCGCCTTGCTCGACGAGGACGACGGCCCGGTGGATGTCCAGGCAACACCGGCGGCCCCGGTCTCGTTTCCTGAGCCTCCGCGACCCCCGCGGCCTCCGGCCAACGTCTGAGGG
>JBBQML010000447.1:0-4966 GCA_038328885.1 Verrucomicrobiota bacterium
GCCGTGGTGAAATTTGCGCCCGGTCAGGGGCTCGATGTCCGGTCCGGCGCCACCCTCACAGTGGCCGGGACCAGCGTTCAGCCCGTGGTGTTCACTTCACTCAGTGATGATGGCTTCGGGGGCGACAGCAACGGGGACGGCACCCGCACCCAACCGGCGGCCGGAGACTGGCGCAGCCTGCGGATCGAAGATGGAGCCTCTGCCACGCTCGATCACGCCCGCGTGCTCTTTGGCGGCAATTCCGTCGGCAACCCCTGGGGTGTCGGCGGCTCGATCGAGGCCCTGGGCGGTCCCCTGACCGCCCGAAACTGCGTCATCGCCGACGCCCTGAGGGACGGAGCGTTCTGCTACGGCAACACGCGCTTCGAGAACTGCCTGGTCCTGCGGTGCGACCGCGGCCTCACCGCCGTCGGAACGATGCAGGTGTTGAACTGCACGATCGACGCCTGCCGGATCGGGTTGCTTGAACACGTGGGTCAGCTCGAGGTCCGCAATTCCATCGTGTCCCACTCGATCCATGCCGGCATCGAGCACGACCTGGGAGGTGGCGTCGCCGACATCGCCTTCTGCAATGTGTGGAACCCAACGGCGTCGCGCGGCAACTACAGCGGGCTCACCGACGTCACCGGACAGAAGGGCAACCTCTCCGCCGGCCCGGTCTACCGCGATCCTGATCAGGACAATTACCAGCTTGGTTTCGCCTCCCCCGGGATCGACGCCGGGGACGGTACCACCGCGCCGGCCACGGATTTCGCCGGGGCTTCGCGCTACGACGATCCACGCACGGGCAACACCGGCAGCCCGGCGGCCAACGGTGCGGTGCCGGACCTCGGGGCCCTGGAGTTCCGGGAGAGTGCTCCCTCGAACATCGACCTCGTGGTCTCCCAGGTCTTCGGGCCGGGCCAGGTCGTCGCCGGAGGCATGGTGCGGGTTGATTGGCTGGTCGCGAACCGTGGTACCGAGCCGTTCGCCGGGCCGTGGCACGACGCGCTGTACCTCCGCAACAACACGACGGGCGAGCGGTTGCTCGTCGCCGAGTCGCTGGTCGGCAAGGGCCTCGTCGTCGGTCCGGGCCAGTCGCAGCGGGTGGGCGCGGACGTGCGCGTTCCTGGCGGCGTCACCGCGAGCTATGAATGGGTGGTGGCCGGCAACAGCCGCGGCGACCTCTTCGAGGGAGCCAATGCCGACAACAATGAGAGCCAGTCCGGCACCTCGGCGGCCTTGGATCTTCCCGTGATCCCGCTCGACGGTGGCACGATCTCCTCGTCCTTCGGCGCGCAGGAGGAACAGCAGTGGTTCCGCTGCGCGGTGCCCGCAGACAAATCGGTCCGGGTGGAACTGGATCTCGCGTCGGCGACCGGCGTGACCGAGCTCTACGTCGGTCGCGGGTTCATGCCGACGCCCGAGAGCTTCACCGCGCGGCAGCGCGAGTTCGGCAGCCCGGACACGACGGCAATCGCGTCCGGCGGGGTCGCGGACACCGACGAAGCTGCGAACACACTCTATGTGCTCGTGGTCGGGCGCGTCCTGGGCGAGATCCCGGCGGGCTTCTCGGTGAAGGCCAGGTCCGCCGCGTTCAGCGTTGAGTCGGTCCTGCCCGCCAACGTCGGTAACGCCGGCGAGGTCACGCTCGACATCCGCGGTGCCGGTTTCGCCACGAACACCACCTTCGCGGTTCGCTCCGGCGCCGTGTTTCGGCGGGAGATTCGGCGCAGCGCCCGGGAGAGCGGGCGCGTGTTCGCCACCTTCGACCTGGCCGGCTTCCCGCCGGGTCCGGCCGATCTCGTGGCAGACACGGGAGGCCTTTCGGTCAGCCTTCGAGGAGCGGTCGAGGTGGTCGAGGGTGGTACCGGCGGGTTCTATGCCGAGCTCAAGGGCCCGGGGACGAGCCGCGCCGGGCGTCTGACCACGTGGTTCGTGACCTACGGCAATCGCGGGTCGGTCGACGTAAGGCTGCCGCTGATGCGCTTCAGCGCGCCCGGGGCAACCGAGTTCCAGATCTATCAGAGCACGCTCAACTGGGCGGATTCGTTCACCTTCCTCGGACTCAACCCGGACGTCCTGCTCCCGACCCTCGGGCCCGGGCAGGAAGTCACGTTCGAGGTTCGGCTGCGGACGATGGCTCCGGTCCAGGTCAACCTGGATGTCCTGGCCGGTGACGACTGGGCCGCGGACACGACGCGCTTCGAATGGGCGTCCATCCCGGCACCGGCGGGCACGGATGCGACGGCCTGGGCGGCATGGCGGGCGACCCTGCCGGAGCGCTTTGGCGTGACGGTGGCGGAGTACCAGGCACTGCTCGAGAGCGAGATCCTCGAACTCGCCGCGAGTCCGTTGCGCTACTCCTACCTTGCCAACGTGAATGGTCACTGGCTGTTCGGGGACGAGCCCCGTGGGATGCCGGTGGCCCGCCCGATCATCCGGGTGCCGGACGACTACGTGGATCCCGGTCTGGGAGCGGCTCTGCACAAGCCGCCGCCCAAGCAACGGCCCGGTGACGGGGTCAAGCGCACCTGGTGGCTCGTCATCACCATCGAGGCCTATACCAAGTCGGACCCGGTCAAGGGGAAGAACCTCCCCGGGACCCACGTCGATTTCGCCGACATGACCGACTTCATCGTGAAGGACCTGCGCACGCCCAAGGGGCAGGCGTTTGGACTTCATGACGGCCCGGGCAGCCCGGGGAAGATCGATCTGTCCGGCTTCATGATCGCCTACTCACCCCTCCTGAAACAGCCGATCGACGCCGACGACAACGTGGTGATCGTGTACAGCGGGCATGGGGGCAGGAAGGACGATGGTTCGCCCTTCCTCGCCTTGAACGGCAACTTCATGGCGCCTTCGACCTTCGCCAAGTTGATCGACAACCTCGGGGCGGGGACGACGTACTTCCTGAACGACTCGTGCCACTCGGAGGCGTTCAACGAGGCGGTCAAGCCCGCCAACTCGAAGTTCGTGGGGCTCGCCGCCACGGGGAAGGACAAGGTCTCCTTCGACACCCAGAGCGGCGGGGAGTTGATCACCAACCTCAAGGGCAATCTCCGCAAGTGCAATGGCCTCGGGAAGTCGTTCGAGCTCACCGCCGCGGATGTCACGACCCGGTACGCCGACCGCAAGGACGCCGCCCACCAGCAGACCCCGGTCCTCACCAACCCCGGCGACGTCGACCTCGACGGCAAGCCATGGGGTGAGTCCCTGGTCGTGGGCGAGGAGTTGCGCGAGCGGTTGAACAAGCTGAAGGCCCACCACTGGACGGGCAATTCGCTGAAGCTCGTCGGCAGCGTGGATCCCAACGACAAGTACGCTCTCGCCGGGGCCGGCCCGGAGCGCTGGATCAACCCGGCCCAGAGCCTGCCCTTCCAGATCGTGTTCGAGAACAAGACCAATGCCGCCGCCGCCGCGCAGGAGGTGCTGGTCCTCGACGATCTCGACCCGGCATTCGACTGGTCGACGTTCGAGCTGCGGAGCCTCGCGTTCAACGACGCCCGGATCACGGTGCCTCCCGGGCTCCAGCGGTTCACCACCACCACCCACGTCGGCACCGATCCCTACCCGGTCGAGGTCGAGGTGTCTCTGAACCCGGCGACCGGCCGGATCACCTGGCGGATGGAGTCCCGTGATCCCGCCACCGGGGGGTTGCCGGAGGATCCCTACGCCGGATTCCTGCCGCCCAACGACGCCAGTCACCGTGGTGAAGGGTCGCTGAGTTACACCATCCGCCCCCGGGTGGGGCTCGCGGACGGCACGCAGCTCACCAACCAGGCGACCATCCTCTTCGACCCGACTTATGGGGCGAATCCGCCGATCCTCACGCCGATGGTGACCAACACCGTCGATGCCCTGGCGCCGGCGAGCGCGGTCGCGCCACTGCAGACGACCGGCGTGGGTGAGATCCCGGTGCAATGGAGCGGAACCGATGCCCCTGGTGGATCCGGGATCGCCTCGT
Organism: Verrucomicrobiota bacterium; assembly: GCA_038328885.1. Lineage (GTDB taxonomy): Bacteria > Verrucomicrobiota > Verrucomicrobiia > Limisphaerales > CAIMTB01 > CAIMTB01. Next base: position 3,947 of record JBBQML010000447.1, read on the forward strand.
ACGACATCTATGCGTCCCGGGACCGAGGCCCGTACCACCCCTGGTTGCAGGCCACGGCGGACACCACGGCTCGTTTCCTGGGTGAACCCGGATCGAACTACCGCTTCTACAGCGTGGCGCGGGACGCCGCCGGCAACACCGAGGCGGCTCCCACGGAGCCCGATGCCGTCATCGACATCGGCGGCGGCACCACGGTCGGAGCGCTGACCATCACCGCCGAGGGACCGCACCTCCGTATCACGTTCACCGGCCAACTGCAGTCAGCGCCGGGCATCAACGGCCCGTGGACCGATCAGGCGGGGGCCACCAGCCCGCTCCTGCTCAGCCCCGCCGGGCAGACCCGGTTCTTCCGGGCCCGACGCTAGCCGGCGGGTCCGCCGTGGGAACCGCGCGGCGGGGAGACGGGGGAGAATTGACGATTGGGGACTCGCGATTGTCCGATCGCCCAAGCCGGCATCTCCCCCCAGTCGGCAATCGGCAATCTCCGGGACCCAGTCCGGGTAAGGGGTGATCGGTGATCAGAAATCAGTGGGCAGCGGTCAGCAGCGGCGGCGGCGGCGGACGTCCCATCCGATCATGCCCGCGAGAGCAACGACGACCGCCACGGTGGACGGCTCGGGGACGACTCCCACCACACGCGCCTGCGGTTCGGCGTAGATGAAGTCGTCCAGCACCACCACGTCGTTGATGGGGTCGGAAAGAGATCCGTTGCCGAGCAGGGCATTGTCACCTGTGTCCAAGCGGATCCGGGCGATCTGCTCGCCGCCGTTCGCGAAAATGCCGAGGAACGAGAATCCGGCGTTTCCCGCCGGCAGCACCGGCCGCGTGAAGAGCAGGTTGCCGTCGAAATCGAACCCCTCGAGCAGCGTGGTTCCCGAGACCTCGACGTCCACGAAGACGGCCCCGAAACCGCTGACCGACGCGGGGGTGACGGTGCCGGCCTCGAAGAAGGTGATGTCGGTGATCGTGCTGCCGATCGGCGTGAAGAGTCGCTCGGCGCTGAAGGCGGCGAAGTCGGTC
>JBBQML010000448.1:0-4965 GCA_038328885.1 Verrucomicrobiota bacterium
AAGGAACAGAGAAGCTCCATGATCTCGGAGCCGGTGCGCGAATCGAGGTTGCCGGTCGGCTCGTCGGCCAGGATGAGGCGGGGGCGGTTGATCAGGGCGCGAGCGATCGCGACCCGCTGCTGCTCGCCGCCGGACAGCTCCGCGGGTCGATGGTCCAGACGCTGTCCCAGGCCCACGCGGTCGAGGAGACCGCGGGCCCGCTCCTCGGTTTGCGCGACGGGCTCCCGGGCGAGGCGGGCGGGGAGACAGACGTTCTCCAGGGCGTCGAGCTCCGGCAACAGGTGATACGCCTGGAAAACAAACCCAACCTGGCGGTTCCGGAAGCCCGCCAGGCGGTTGGGCGAGAAACCCTCCAGGGCGTCCCCCTCGAACCGGATCGTTCCCGCATCGGGCACGTCCAGACCGCCGAGCAGGTGCAGCAGGGTGCTCTTGCCGGAACCCGAGGCTCCGCGGAGCGCCACGAACGCCCCGGGCTCCACGGCGAAGGAAACACCCCGCAGCACCTCGACCCGACGGCGGCCGATCTGATAGGTCTTCTGCAACGCTTCGGCGACCAGCAACGGCACGGACGACCTTGGGACGGGCGGGCGATCACTCATGTCGCAAGGCCTCCACCGGCTGCAAGCGCCCTGCGCTCCACGCCGGGAGCACGCCCGCCAGCACACAGATCAGCAGGGCACTGCCGCAGATGAGGAGGATATCGCCGGACTCGATCCGCGCCGGCAGTTGGCCGAACCCGTACACGCTCGCCGGGAACAACTCCATGCCGGTGGTTCGGCGCATGAGCTCGAGGAACTCGTTGCGGTAGTGCACGGCGAGCTTGCCAAGGCCGAAGCCGAGGCCGACGCCCATGACCCCGACAAAGACGCTCTGGCTCAGGAAGAGAGTTGAGACCTGCCAGCGGGTGCAGCCCAGCGCCTTGAGCACCCCGATCTCACGCGTCTTCTGAACCACGAAGGTGATCTGGGTGCTCGTGATGCCGAACGCGGCCACGATCATCACGAAGAAAAGCACGATGAACATGACCTTCTTCTCGATGGCCACCGCCTCGAGAATCTCGCCCTTGTCCTCCATCCAGGTGCTCACCAGGTACCGAGGACCGAGCAACCGCGCGAGGTCCCGGCGCACCTCCGCCGCCGCCATCGGGTCCCGGAGGGTCGCGGTCACCCCATGCACGCTGTCCCCCAGACCGTAGAGGTCCTGGGCGTAGGAAAGGGACACCGCGACAAACGCCATGTTGAACTCGTAGTAGCCGGCGTCGAAGATCCCGCGCACCACGAATTCCGTGGGGAGGAAGGCCTCGCGAACCTCGCCGTCCTCGCTCCGGCGGGACTGCGCGAGCATCTGCTGGGCCAGGGCGGGCGGCAGGATGTCCACCCGATCCCCGGGCCGTACATCGAGCGCCTTGGCCAGCTCCCAACCCACCAACAACCCCTTGCCACGGAGATCATTGGTGCCGCTCACGATCTTCTTCAGCAGGGGGGTGGCTTCGAGGCCGGCCCGGGGATCGATGCCGCGGACCATCGGGGTGAGCACCATGGCCCCCGTCTCCTGCTGTCGCTGGAGCAGTACCGGTCCCTCGACGAACGGGACGGCGGCCAACACGCCCGGGTGGTTCGTGAGCACCCCCACGATCCGCGGGTAGTCCTGCAGGTTCTGGCCCGCCTCGTGCACCGTGAGGTGCGGGTGGAACCCCAACAACCGCTCCCGCAACTGCTCACCGAAACCGGTCATGACGGCGATCACCACGATGAGCACGGTAACGCCCAGCGCCACCCCGATCACCGCGATCAACGTGATCACGGACACAAAAGTACGCTTCGGTCGGAGGTACCGAAGCGCCAGCATCAACTCGAACGGAAGCCGCGACACGGGACGCACGGTAGGGATGGCCGAAGGAGCGCGTCGAGGCCCTTCGGCCTGGTTCACCCTCACTTCTTGAGGAAGCCACGCTCTCCCAACCAGAACGTGAGGTCACGGGTCCAGGCATGCCCCTGGGCCAACCCGATCCCGTGCCGGCCCCGTTCGTAGACGTGAAGGTCGAACGGGACCTTGTTCCGGGCCAGGGCTTCGGCAAACAGCAGCGCGTTCTGCACCGGCACCGCCTGGTCCTCCGCCGTGTGCCACACGAAGGTCGGCGGCGTCTGGGGGGTGACCTGCAGTTCATTGGACAGCAGTCGCACCAATTCCGGCGAAGGATCCGCGCCCAGGAGATTCCGCTTGGACCCCTGGTGGGTAAACTCGCCGAGCGATATCACCGGGTAGCAGAGGATGCCCAGGTCCGGGCGTGAAGACTGCCGTTCCACCGGATCCGTGGCGTCCGGGTGGCCCTCCTCGAAGTGGGTCAGCAAGGTCGAGGCAAGATGCCCTCCGGCGGAGGAGCCCATGATGCCAACGCGGCGGGCATCCACCGCCCACGGGCCGGACGAGGCTCGCACCAGGCGGACCGCGCGGGCGGCATCCTCCAGCATCCGGGGATGCCGGTACCCGTGACTGCCGAGACGGTATTTCAGCACGAACCCGCTGACCCCCAGGTCGTTCAGAAAGAGCGCGTAGTCCTTGCCTTCATGCCCCGCCAATCCTCCATAGCCGCCTCCGGGACAGATGACCACCGCCGCACCCGTCGCCTTGGCCGGGTCCGCCAGGTAAGGCGTCAGGGTGGGCCGGTCCTGCTCCGCCTGCCCCAGGGCCCCCGGAGCCCCATCCGGCCAGAGCGGTACCGGATCCTTCACCTCAGCTCGCAGGGCGAGAGCTCCAAACCAGGACATGGCAATCAACAGGAAGGTCTTCATGCAGGGTCAACGACGCCGCGAGCGTAGGTCGCGGACCACACCCAACAAGCGCTAAAGCAGAGAAGGACTCGTCCGAGCCTCGGCCCGCTCCTGCTTCCCCGTGCATCCACAGGTTGTCGGTGCGGTGGACCGTACCAAAGCGGCGGCGCGCGTTGCTTCCCGCCGCACTCCAGGAGGAGCGGCGCGCCTTGGAGTGCGCCGAGGAGCCCGGCGAGGCGGCGCTTTGGTATCCGGTCACCCACAACTTCTGGATGCACCGCCCGGAAACCCCCGACCCGCTTGCGTCTTCGCACGGGCGCGCTTCCCCGCTAGTCTCGCCGGCGCGTGTCCCTCACCCTCTACGATCTCCTGCCCAAGGACGGACCTCCGTCCGCCGATCTTCTGCTGGAACGTTTCCTCGAATACGCGGCGGACCGGCGCCTCACCCTCTACCCGGCCCAAGAAGAGGCGATCCTCGAACTGTTCGAGGGGCACAACGTGGTGTTGAACACCCCGACCGGCTCCGGCAAATCGCTGGTCGCCGCGGCGCTGCATTTCAAGTCCCTCGCCGAGGGCCGGCGCTCCGTCTACACCTGCCCGATCAAGGCGTTGGTGAACGAGAAGTGGATGTCCCTCTGCCGGGAGTTCGGTCCGGACAACGTGGGCCTCAGCACAGGCGACGCCACCGTCAATCGCGATGCCCCGATCCTCTGCTGCACCGCCGAGATCCTGGCCAACATCGCGCTGCGCGAGGGAGCCGAGGCTGCCATGCGGGACGTCGTGATGGACGAGTTCCACTGGTACGCCGACCGCGACCGCGGCGTGGCCTGGCAGATCCCGCTGCTCACGCTGTCGCAGGCGCGGTTCCTCCTGATGTCCGCCACCCTCGGCGACACCACCTTCTTCGTCGAGGAACTCACCCGGCTCAACGGGCAGGTGTCCGTGACGGTGAAATCCGTCGACCGGCCGGTTCCGCTTGAGTTTTCCTACGCCGAGACACCGCTGTCCGAGACCCTGGAGGGGCTGGTGCGCGACGGGCAGGCGCCGGTGTACATCGTTCACTTCACCCAGGCGGAAGCCGCCGAGAGCGCGCAGGCGTTCACCAGCCTCAACGTCAGCAGCCGCGACGAGAAGGCCGCGCTGGCGCTGGCGCTCGAGGGCTTCAAGTTCACCAGCCCCTACGGACCCGATCTCCGCCGCTGGCTCCGACACGGCATCGGTCTCCACCACGCAGGGCTGCTCCCGAAGTACCGCGTCCTCGTCGAACAACTCGCCCAGCGTGGCCTGCTCAAGGTGATCTGCGGCACGGACACCCTCGGCGTGGGCATCAACGTCCCCATCCGCACCGTGCTCTTCACCCGGCTCTGCAAGTACGACGGACAGAAGGTCGGGATCCTCAGCGCCCGCGACTTCCACCAGATCTCCGGGCGGGCGGGGCGGAAGGGCTTCGACGACCGCGGTTGGGTGGTGGCGCAGGCGCCGGAGCACATGGTCGAGAACCTCCGCCTGGAGGAGAAATCGAAGCGCGACGGCCGGAAATTCCAGCGCCGACAGGCCCCCGAGAAGGGCTGGGTCAACTGGGACCGCAAGACCTTCGAACGCCTGATGCACGCCGCGCCGGAACGGTTGTCCTCCCGGTTCGCCGTCTCGCACGCGATGTTGCTGAACGTCCTGGGCCGCCCGGGCGACGGCTGCGAGGCGATGCGCGACCTGCTCCGCCGCTGTCATGAATCGCCCAACCAGCGACGGGCCCACACCCGGCGCGCCTGGCAACTGTTCCGTTCGCTGCTGGAGCGACGCGTGGTCGAGTTCGTCCCCCCCGACGCCGAGCCCGCCTCACCCGGCGCCCGGCCGCACGCCCGACTCCGCGTGAACGTCGAACTCCAGGACGACTTCTCCATGGACCAGACCCTCTCGCTCTACCTGCTCGAGACGGTCCCCCTGCTCGACCCGACCGCGCCCGACTACGCGCTGGACCTGCTCACCCTGGTCGAGTCGATCCTCGAGAACCCCGAGATCATTCTCCGCCGGCAGCTCGACCGGTTGAAGGGGCAGAAGATCGCGGAGCTGAAGCAGCAGGGCATGGACTATGACGCGCGGATGGAGGCCCTGGAGAAGCTCGAATACCCCAAGCCGCGGAGCGAGTTCGTCTACGAGACCTTCAACGCCTTCGCCGACCGCCACCCCTGGGTCG
>JBBQML010000449.1:0-4955 GCA_038328885.1 Verrucomicrobiota bacterium
TACTCGACCCGCGGGGCGACGCTCTCGGTGCCCTGATCGTACAGGTGACGAAAGTAGTGGGGGATTTCGCTTCCGTAGACGTCGCGGACCGCTGCCAGGGTTGCCTGGGCCAGTTGGGGAAGGGCGCGGCTGGCGAAGCCGCCGGGGGTGGTGACCCCTTCGCAGGGCAGGCCCACGTTCTTGAGGATGGTCAGGGCGTAGCGGAGGTACTCGGCGATCTCCTCGGCCGAACGGCCGGTGGCCCATTCCCAGTTCTCCATGAACCTCAGGCTGCGGTCGGGGAACGGGTGGCCGGTGCGGGGATCGATCACGCGGGTGTGCGTGACCATCTCCGGATGGATGTCCCAGTTCGGAACCATGACTTCGCGGACCAAGTCAAGGCTGGCCTGGACTTCGCGGTGGGACCAGCCGGGCAGTTCGCCGTCGAGGCGGCCCACGCAGGCGGGGTAGGGGACGATGCTGTACTTCCCCTTGACCCCCTGTGCGGCACACCACTCTCCGAACTTCCGCACGAAGGCGTCCGGGATCTCGTCGGGCCAGGAGCGCCAATCGCGATGGTAGGTGCGGTTCTTGCCCTCGAAGGCGGCGTCGAACTGGGGCATGGCAAACTTGTTGAGGTTCACCAGGCAGGTGGAGTCATCGATGATGAAACTCACCGGGACCCGCTCCTGCGGGTTCAGCACGGTGACGCCGGCGGCGCGCGTTGGACGATCACCGGCGAGTTGTGCGAGCGAGGAGAGCGGAGTCAGAGCGGCGGCGGCGGCGGCCAGAGCGGTGGAGCCGAGAAACGCACGCCGGGAGGCCCCGGGAAGTCTCGGGGATGTGGGGGAGGAAGGGACGTGAGGGAGAGGCATGGGTGTCTAGGCAGGTGTCGGGAGTGAGTGTGCGATTGGTCCCTCCGCGACCGCCGGTGGTCGTTCCGACGACAGCACCCGGACGGAGTCTCAGAGTCACAGGGTTGGCCCTGCGCCCTGCGACGGGTCGACTGGAGGGACAAGCCTTGCGGTGTCTAACAGGTGTTCGTCTGGGGAGGCAACGGACAATACCCGGCATTCATCCTGGTCGAATAAGGAGGCCCCGGGTGCGTGACGCGGGCGCCAGGAACCGAAGACGGATCCCGGCGTCGGCGATCCGGGCGTACACGGAGAACCCGATCCGGCAGGGACGCCTGGACAATCCGTGGGAGGGGGTGCTGTACCTGGCGGTGTGGCACGCGGGGTGCGGGTTGTCGGAGGTTTACGGGAAGATCCCGGGCTTGAAATACCAGTGTTAGCCATTGTTCAAGCCTCCAGATCCGCGCTGGTTCAGCCCTGGCGCGGGCCGGAGAGAAGGTTCTTCAGGAACGCCTCTTTGCCCCGCGTCAGCGCCAGGTAGGAGATGTCTCCCTGGGTCCAGTTCGCGGTGGTCCATCCCTGAATGCGGGCGAAGGCCAGGATGGACGTGGCCGGCACGCCCGGCAACTGAGACCGGGGCACGACGAAGAGATGCACCACTTCCCCCTGCGCCGCGAAGCAGACAAGCATGTGGCTTTTGCCGCGCCACTTCACTTCGCGACAGCCAAGGCCCGGAAACCCCCGCAAGCCGGGAGGAAGTTCGGCGTGGGCCAGAGCGGGTTTCTGGTTCAGCCAGCGCAGAATATCCGGCCACTGGTCGGTTGCCAGATCCAGCTTGGGGAACTGCACCAGGAATCCTGCCATGTCGGCCTGCAGCGCGGCGAACTCGGTGACCGGCGGTTTGGGCCGCAAGAGCGACACGCCGAGCGACAGCAGAAACACCAGCGACGCGGCCAGCGCCAGCGGCATCAGGTAGCGAGGCTGGCGCGGCTGGAGCCGGGCTTTGCGTCCCTCCACAATCCTTTCGGCCAATCCCGGCGGCACGCGCACCTGCTGGAGCTTGTCGCCTACGGCAGAGTCGAGCGCGCGCTGCTGGTTGAACCACGCGAGCAGTTCGGAATCGCGGCGGGTTTGGGCCAGCGCTTCCGCCATCGCGGGGTCTTCGGGACTCGCGGAGTCCGGGTGGTAGGCGTGGAGCAGGACTTTGGCTTCCTCGCTAGTCATATTGCCTTTCAGGAAGAATCGGGCCCGCCGGCGTGGGGGCGGCGGCGGGCCTGGGTTGAAGCGCCTTGGCCAGCAGCAAGCGCAACTTTTCCTTGCCGCGCGCCAGCCGTGACATGACGGTGCCAATGGGCACTTCGAGCACGGCCGCGATTTCCTTGTATGCCTGGCCTTGGAGATAAAACAGCATGATCGGCACGCGATAGAGCTCGTCCACCCGCTCCAGCGCTTCCATCAAAACATCGGCGTCCATCTGGTGAACCCGCTCGGGCGTGGCCTCGGTCAGCGCTTCTTCGACGAGGCTGAGTTCGATGTGCGGAAACTTCACGCGATGGCGCTCGCCGCGGAGGAATTCCCGGTAGCAGGTGGTGAAGAGCCACGACTTCAGCTTCGAGGCGTCCTCCACCTGCCAGCCTTTCGCGGCCAGGAGGTAGAAAGATTCCTGCGTCAGGTCGCAGGCTTCCGCCTCCCGCTTCGTCAGGCTGAGGGCGAAGCGGAACAGGTCGGCGTAGTGCCCCCGCACCACCTGCTCGAATTCCTGACCGGTCATGCGAATGAGAGTAGCATGGCGGCCCTTTCTTCCCAACTTTCGGGCCGTTCCGCTGGGGCAGGCTCCCGGCGCATTCTTTCCGGGAATAATCTCCGCTGTCAGATCTTTCATCCCCGCAGTGCACAAAGCCGCCGCCCGGCGAAGCCGTTGGCGATGGCCGCAACCGAAATGAAAACCGCCAACGAGACAAAGAACACAAAATGCAAATGCAAATGCAAATGGCAACAAGACTCCTGAAACAGAATCCGATTCAGTCGGCTTTGCTGATCACCCTGCTCACGCTGGCGACCGCGTCTGCCCAAGCGGACGAGTCGTACCAGATCCGAGTCGTCGCTCGCGGCCTGAACCGCCCGACCGGCATCGTGGCCGAAGGCAGCAGGACGCTCTACATCTCTCAATTGCCCACGCCTGGCGTCGCGGGCCCCAATGGCGGCCGCAATAGCGTGGACAAGATCGCCCTCGGCTCGGGCCGGCTCACCAACCTGACGATGGGCGAACCGGAGCCGACCAACTTAGCCCTCGACAAGCGCGGCAGCCTGTATTGGACCTGCAAATCGGCCGGCGTCATCCTTGAGCGGAGTCGGCGCGGCGTGGTGGCTCCGCTCTTGACCGGCCTGACAGAGCCGAGTGGCATTGCGGTGGACCGCTGGGAACGCGTCTATTTCACGTTGCTCCCCACGCCCGGCGTGCCCGGAAGCATGGGCGGTAACAACACGGTCAACGTCAGCGACGGCTCCGGGGTCACGGTCCTGGCGATGGGCGAACCCGAGCCCACCGACATCGCGGTCACTCGCCGCGGCGAGGCGTACTGGACCTGCAAATCCGCCGGCGTGATCTTGAAACGCGCGACGGACGGCACGATCAGCCTGGTGCTCGAAGATCTCCACGCGCCGACGGGCATTGCCTTGGATCATCGCGGCGAAAAACTATACTTCACCGAAGTGCCGACGCCGGGCGTGGCGGGAAACGCGGGCGGAATGAACAAAGTCTCAGTCTATGACCTCGACGAAGCCGAACTGTGGGTCGTGAACATGGGCGACCCCGAGCCCACGGACATCGCTGTGGCGCGCAATGGCCGCGTGTATTGGACGTGCAGCAGTGCCGGCGTGATTGTTGAAGCCCGGCGCTTGTGCGACTACAACGAAGACGAAGATTGAGTCGGCGACAAAATCACCCGCCCGTCTTCCCCAAAGGAAGCCGGGCGCTTTGCTTTGGAGAAGAGAAGCCTGGCTCTCTCGCCAGGCGAAGCGCGTGCGGGCTTCCAGAACTCCTGACATAGCCATCGAGAAAATATCCGCTCCCGACTCCATCGTGATCGCGAAACTTGCGCGAATTCGGTGAGTCGGCTCTTCCCCGCCGAAAAAGTGGACAGGTCCGGGTCTGCGACCCGTGCACTATCGAACGCTTGAAATGCCCGCGAGAATTGCAGGAAATCGATCCTTCCATGTTGGGAGTTCTGGCTTCAGTAAGCCGGGTCGAAATGATCGGGATGATCCTGATCAGCAAACTCGCGCCGCACCGCTTCAACACGGCCATCGGCGAACGTCACATTGGCTTTGCCCGCGTGGCGCATGGTGAGCGGATAGCCCAGCGGCTGCCAGCGTCCGTCATCAATGAACACGCTGCCCGGACCGTCGTTCGCGCTGCCCTTCTCCTCGGCCAGCATGATTTTGTGTGCTGGGTTCACCACCGCACTGAGCTTGTTGCGGAACATCATCGAGCGGTCCTGGGAGATGTAACTCGCCATGCCGCTCTGGGAGTGGGCGTTCAAAGAATAGCTGTAGGTGTAAAGCTCCCGATGCATGTTCTGCTGCCACGCCTGCTCCCGCGCCAGCGCATCCCGGTCGGCCGGGCACCGAAAATAGCTCGACCGGTAGCCGCCCAGGTAGGGAGCCAGCGCGCTGCCGCGGCTGTCTCGCATCGCCGGCTGGCCCGATGGGGAGACTCGCACCTGCCACCAAATCCAGTCCTCCGGCTGCGCGCTGACTGTGCCCGCGGCGGCCCCGGTTGGAAAAGAGTCCTCCTGTTCGTCGCAATAGAGCAGGAAAGCCAGACCCAACTGTCGCTGGTTGTTCATACAAGCAGCGGTGTGAGCCTTCCCTTTGGCCCGCGCCAACGCCGGCAACAGCAGCGCCGCCAGCACCGCCAGGATGGCGATCACGACCAGCAGTTCCATCAGCGTGAAAGCGACAACCGCACGCCCGGACGAGCCGGTCGGACGGGGCACATTGCGACAGGTCAACATTAGTCGAGATTGCACCAGCGAGTAGAAACGCTAGGCGTGTCCCGGTGCGAGTCAAGTGGGGGCTGTTCGGCTGCAGCAGTTATCATTCCCAAAGAGTGCGGGTCGG
>JBBQML010000450.1:0-4953 GCA_038328885.1 Verrucomicrobiota bacterium
ACCGTGCCGGAGGGGTAGAGCCCGGGTTTGACCCAGTCGAAGCTGGTCTTCGGGTCAAGGAACCAGGAGGAAGGATACTGCTGAACATCCACCCGCTGGGTGTAGGTCGAGGTCGGGTCGGGATGGGTCGCATTCTCGAAATCCTGCCGGACCGTGTCCACGTACATGAAGTGGTAGAAGTCCGGTCCGTCGTAGCCCGTCGAGTAGGTTTTACCAGGCCCGACATCGTCCGGGTACGGAGTGCCGTAGACCTCGATGAGGGTGTGCTTATACGCCAGTTCCTGGTTGGAAACCTCGGTTTGGAAGTCCGCCACCGAGTCCTGCTCCGACCGCATCAACTGGGTGACATCCTTGGCGTCATCAAAGGATGCCGCCGCATTCCGCAGCGCCACCAGGGCCCGGGCATAGATCTGTTCGAAATGCGTGTACCCGTCCGCGAAGTACTCGATCGAGGTCACCGTCGGGGTGATGTCCATGGGCACGGTGCTCTCCGGCAACCCGAGCGGATTCAACCCAGCCTCGGCGTTGTCCATGGAGACCTGCAGGGATTCCATGAGGACGGGGAACTCGATGAGTTCCGGGACCGTGGTCCGATCGATCTTCTGGATACCCTCATGGGACGGATCCGGGTCCTCCTCGGGGAGCATGGCGTTCCCCACCACCCAGTGGATGAGGTCGCCTTGCGCCACGCGCGAGGCCCAGTGGTCCACTCCCCAGTACCGGGTCTGCCCGGTTGCTGGATTGCCGCGGGTCTCGGCAAACATGGTGTCCCAACTCAGATCAGCCCCCTCGGAACTCCGGGGGAGATAATCCTTCCGCCAGGTCAGATCCACCACCTGCTTGCCGGTGCGCGCCACGGCGGCACCCGCGGCGGCGAACTTGCGCTCATCCGCATAATCCACCTGGACCGCCTTGCCGAGGATGTTGACGGCCTCGGTGCGCGGGACCCATGTGAAGTCTTTCGACATCAATAGTTTGTAGTATCCCTTGAGCGCGGTCAGGTAGTGGCCGTAGGCATCGCCGTGGCCCTGGGGGAACATCTTCCGCGCATCGTCGGCGTTGATCACCCCATCCACACCCTGGTCGTTGTCCTCCAGAATGTTGTAATTCAGGGCGTAGATCACCTCGCCGGAATCGATGCCCCGGGTGTAGTTCCAGAACAATCGGTTGTAGACCGGTGCCGTGCGGGTCCCTGGCTGCAGAAAGTCATCCCGGCCGCGCAGCAGCGCGAGTTCCTCGTCCATCAGGGTGGCCAACTGGCCTTTGAAGGCGAAGAGCGCGGTGGCGATGCTCCCGTAGTTGCCGTCCTTCGAGCCGATCCCGATGGTTGGATTCGCCGCGTCCGCCCAGGCCTCGTTGCCGATCATCACGTAGAGATCGTTCAGATAGCCGGCCGCCAGGAGCAGCGCGTCGTTGGCGGGGCCGTAATTGATGCCGGCATCGATGCTCAGCATGCGTCCCCGGTTCATCACGGTCTCGTAGATTTCGATCAGGCCGGATTCGTTGATGTTCTCCAGCGACAACGCCACGTCACCCTCCCAGCGGGGACCGGCCTGCGTGAGAACGCTGGCGGACGTGTCCACCCGATTGGCAAAGAGGTCGGTGACGCGCTGGTTGAAGGGATTGATCCCCGCCAGCACCCGCTTGATCCACCCCTCCGCGAGTGCCGGCTCGGTCCATTTCGACCATCCGTCGACCGCCAGTCCGAGCTCATTGAACCGGGTCGAGTGGCTCGCACTGATCGCGCGGTACCGCACGATCAGGTAGTTGTCGCTCAGGGCCTGAACGTCCGCCGATTCGCCGAGAATGACACGCCGCAGGTCCCCGGCGATGGTCTCGCGGGAGAGCCACTGGGATCCCCCCAGATTCGGATGATCCACCCAGCGGTTGGCTTCCACCTTGAGCGCGAAAGGCAGGGCGGCCCCGGCATCGGCAGTGGTCCGCAGTTCGAGCACCAACGCGTGGGTCCCGGGCCGCACCAGCGCGGAATCCAGCCGGTAGATCCGCGTCAGTGGCGTGAAGCCATACGGGGCTGGCACCGTGGCGGTATCCGGAACCCCGGGCCATCCATGTACCACGGCCAGCGATCCGTTGATCCAAAGCCGGAAGCCCAACCGCGCGTCCGGGTCCAGACTCACGTGCACATCATCCCAATCCTGCCCCGTAGGCAGCGTGAACAAACCCCGAATGATCGACTGGGCCCCGGCCGTGGAAGCCTCCTCGGTCACGGACCCATGCGTTTGCACGAGGCCGCCCAAGGACGGCTTCCCTACGCTCACGGTCGTACCGTCTGCGGCGAGCACCGCGTAGGTCCCATCCAGGTCCGGCGGAACGAAGCCCTCCAAGCGGATGCTGTCGCCCACAGAAAACCGGTTGCCGCCCACGAGGGTCAGGCGCAGGCGTTGCGTCGCGGGGTCGTAGGCCGACGCACTGGCAGTCTTCCGCTCCAGCACCGTCAGCGGGGTGCCCAGTCCCAGCGGACCCCAACGCGGGTTGCTGTCCGCGGGCAGGCTGTTGCCCGCCTCCCCGGCCTGCAACGTCACCAACTCCTGCCAGTTGGAGGTGGCGAGGACCGCCGCCTCCTTCGCGTAAACCGGCGGCGGAGCCCCGTCCACGGGGGCCGCGATGCGCCAGTCGTATTCGAAGAGGTGGGTGGCGGCGGCCAGGTCGGCCGTGTGCAGCATCGTCAGCTTCTCGGCCAGCGGATTGGCGGCGGTGATCGGCTTGACCTCCCCGCGATGGAGCGGGCCATCGACTTTGATGATCTGGACGCTTACCGGCTCTTCGAAGGGTGTAAACGCCAGCCCGTTCCCGAAGAGCAGCGAGATATAACCGCGCCCTGGCCCGTTGGCGCCGAGGGCATAGGAATCGACGGCGGTATCGTCGTCGTCGATCTCCACCAAATGCCCGATCGAACGGTTCACGGTGCGTGCCACTTTGTAGGTCCCGCGCTTGGCACGGTCCTCCTCGAAAGTCTCCACCTTGGCGGTCAATCCGTTGATGGCTGCCACCCACTTCGGTTGGTTCGGATCTCCGGAGTCGACCAGGGTCTGCATGGCCGCCAAGTCAGCGCCCGCCGCGGTGTTCAGCAGGAAGTAACTCTCCCCCACCGGCTCGTCCTTGAACTCCCCCTTATACACGAGAGCGCCGCTGGGGCCCCGGTTGGGATCGAGGAACAGCCGTTCAACCAGGTGGGGAGGCAGGTTCGGGAAGTAGGTCCGACCGCGATAGGAAGAGGTCCGGATCGAGTCCGGAACGCGCGTCAGCCCTCCGGTCTGGCCGAGTTCGTATTCCTTCTCGCGGGTGGGATCGTGTAAGGCGACGCTGCGCGCCTGGTTGGTCGTCATCGCGATGCTCTGCTCGTAGAGCACCTCGGCACTCGTGTTCCCGCGGACCGCCGGTAGCCCAAAGATCGGCGTGGCCAGCGTCTGGCCGGGCCGCAGTTCGGGTGTCGAATCCGGCCAGCGGACGCGGTAGGTCACCGGGAAACTGGTGACGTCGGTTGACGATTGATCGATGTAGACCGGCCCTGCGAAGAGACCGTTCGCCTCCCGCGGCCGAAGGTAGGGGGCCAGGGACCCCACCACAGGTTGGACCGCCAGCGAGGGGAAAAAGAACCCTTCCTGCGTCCGATAGAACCAATGGGCCTGTATGCCCGCCGTCCCGTCTCCGTTCAGATGCGGGCCGCGGTAGGCCCACTGGTTGCCTTTGCGATCTTTCAGCACGGGCACCCGGTAGCGAGCGAACCGACTGTCGGACCCCGGCAGCTCCGGCGGGAATCGATCCGCCGAGAGGGTGTGGTTCGCCAAGCCGTTTGCGGCTTGGTGCGCCGCATCTTTCGAGGGCCAGATCAACATCAGCGGCACGCCGTCGAACAGCGGCCTGCCCGCCAACCCGCTCCCGAACGCCGTGGCGGCATGGGAGAGGATAAGCTTCCGCTGCGCGAGGTCGGTCGAGGTGACCGTGAGCACGTAGGTCCGCCTCCCGGCCCGGTCGGCGAGGATCACCGTGTCATTCGCCACCAACTCCGCCAGCAGCGCTGATTCCCCGCTCCCCAGCGTGTACCGCACGGAGTCGGGCGTGGTGTGCTCCGGGTCGGGCACGGGCAAGCGCACGGCCGGGAACTTGCTCACGTAACCGCGGATCTCCGACGGCCAGTCGACGGCATCCCCTAGGAAGTGCAGCGTCGGATCGGTCGCGGCAGCGGGCTCGAGATAGAGCGGCACGAAATCGCCGAAGAGCATTCCGTCCGCGGCGATCAAAGTCCACCGGGAGGTCACCGCGTCAAAGGTCGAGGACTGCACGCTCACCGGCGCGATGATCCGGTTCAGGTTGTTCGCCAGGACCGCCTGCCCGAGATCCAGGAATCGATCGCGCAGCGTGTCACCGGGTACTGGCTTCGGCAGCAGCGGCAGGGGCATCGGCGGCTGGATGACCGTCCCGGCGATCAACGGGAATTCGAAGGTGTTCTCGGCGTCCTCGCGCAGCACCCGGAAGTTCCGCATCCGGGGTCGGTCGTTCTCATCCTTGTACGACAGCAGGATGTACGGTTCAGAGGAATAGCCGGAGGTGGTCAGGACGTTCAGGTCGTCGCGCAGGGCGTACGCCTGGCCGCCGGCCATGAGCGCGTGTTCCTCGTTCGGATTGTATCCCGGCAGGGCGGCATCGTTCTGGTAGTAGATCGAACCCTTGGCCTCCAGACTGGCCAAGCCCCCGGAACCATCGTTGCTGGCGAGCACAACGGTGGTGTCCCGTCCCGACCGCCACAGGGGATCCTCGTGAGGCCAGCGGATCAGGTAGGTGCCGACCACGCTGGGCCAGTAGATCGTCTCGAAACCGCGATTCGGCGGGAACTGGTTGCGGCGGAACCAGAAGACCTTCAACTGCTTCCGTCCCTCGATGGCGTTCACGGGGATGATGGCCCCGGAAGCGGCCTCGTCAAAGCCCGCCACG
>JBBQML010000451.1:0-4936 GCA_038328885.1 Verrucomicrobiota bacterium
TTCTACAGCCCGGGCATGGATTGGCTGGCGTTCACGGTGATGCGGGCGAAGGACATGGTCCTCGCGGCGCTTCAGGGGAGGGGGACGGTCGCGGACGAGGCGGCGCGGTACACCCGCGACTTCACCCGGTCCTATGAGCGCTGGTTCGAGGCCATCTACCGGGACAAGTACGCCTATCTCGGCGACTTCGAATTGATGCGGGTGGCGTTCCTGCTGGACCTGGGCTGTTACTACCTGGGGGTGGCCTCGCAGCCCTACCGGCGTGGCGAGGTTGCGTTGCGGGAGCCTCCCTTCGTGACGCCGCCTTCGGTGCCCGTTTTCCACTTCATGCGTTGGTACAACCGCCGCCTCGCAGCCATGGGCCGGTCGCGCCGGACGCGGGGTGTCTATGGCCGCGCCAACGTGGGTCGGCGCCTGCTGGTGCCTGGATTCACCTTCGCGCCCTCGAGTGGGCGGCCGCTCCTGGCGGCGGTGGCGCGGTGGCTTTGGTTGGAACTTCGCGAAGGCTGGCGTTGCTGGTGGCCAGGACCCGTCGTGGCGCCCGTCCCGATCCCTGCCGTGGCCGTCGCTGCCGCCTCGGTTGGGACGGGGGAACGTGATTCCGGCTGAGGGTCAGGGCCGGGTGGCGGTGAGTTCAGGCTGGTGGCGGCGGGTGTGGAAGCCGGCGAGGCTCCCGGCGGCGATCTCGAGCCCGGTGGCATCCAGCGCCCGCCGGATGCGTTCCTCGGTCATGATCAACCGGTCACGTCGGTAGATCAGGTAATCGGTGCGGAGGTCGTCCGGGGTCAGGTTGATGGTGGCCAGGTTGGCTCCCAGGGCGAAGGCCCGGCGATAGGCCCCCGCCTCCCCGGAGAGGTAGAGGGCGCTGACGGCGGGGATGACCCAATCCGGCCGGAGCAGGCGGAGGGCGGCCATGCAATTCAGGGTGAGGTTTGATCCGGCGGCTGGACGGTCTCCGAGCGGTGTCGTTTCCCCGGGGATGAAAGGGCTCACGCTGCACCCGACCAGGGGCAGTGAACGGGCCAGTGCCAGATCCTCCAGCGCCGCGGCGACCCCGCGCCCCGGCAGCCCGGCGATGAAACCCGAACTGACGTGCCAACCGGTGCGGGCGAGCAGCCGGATGTGCTCGAGTCGCTCCGCGAGGGTGCCGGGTGCGGCGAGGTGCTGATAGGCCGCAGCGTCCCCGACCTCGAACTTCATGATATACACCGAAGCCCCGGCTTCCCGGAGTTCGTCGTACAACCCCGCCGGCAGGGTGCCGAGGCAGACGCTCAACCCGAGGTTCGTCTCGCGGCGTAGAAGCCGGAGCAGGGGAAGGGCGACCTCACGCACGGCGACCGGGTCCTCGCCGGCCTGGAGGTTCACGTCGGTGATGATCCCCGGACGCGACTCGATCAGCAGTTGGGCGAGGTCCTCGACGCGGGCTCGCCGGCGTTGGAGAGTGCGGTTGCCCCGACGCATGCCGCAGTAGGAACAGTTCTCCCGGCAATGGTTGGAAATCTCGACCACCGCCCGGACGAACACGGAATTGCCGAAGACCGGACGGGTAGCCTCGGCGGCGGCCCGATGCCACCGGGCTTGTTCGGCTCCGGTCGCCTGGAGCATCTCCGCCGTGGGGAAGAAGGGTTCGTGACCCACAGCGCGAGTAGATCCCCCGTGGCGGGCCCAAGGCAATGCCGGCGTATCGCCCTTGCACGGTTTCCGGTGGGCGACCCACGACGCGCGAGTCAGCCTGGGCGAGTCGGTGGTTTCATCCCTTTGCCGTTCCCGGGACCTGACGTAGTCTGGCCACGCTTGGTGAAAGACCCTGAGTTGGCTCCCGGTTGCGCTCTGATCGTCCCAGTCGCGCCGGCGCTCGCCGGGCGAAGTTCCGGTTCGGCTCCGCCGCCTCGCCGCCGGTCCTCGCCTGGGTGGTGCGCATTTACCCTGATCGAGTTGCTGGTGGTCATCGCGATCATCGCGATCCTCGCCAGCCTGCTGCTGCCGGCGCTGGGCCGGGCCAAGCAGAAGGGCCGTGCGGCGGTTTGCCTGAACCAGTTGCGGCAGCTGGGATTGGCGTCGCTGATGTATGCCCAGGACCACGAGAACCTGTTGACCTTGGATGTTCCCCTGCAGAAGGGCATCACCTGGGGATCCTTGCTGGCCTCCAACGCGCCGGTCCGCCCGTTCGATGTCTTCGTCTGTCCCTCCTACAAGCCGAACCGGTTCACCAATTGGATCCGGATCTACGGCATCCGCCAGGACCCGCCGGCGGAGGCGGCTCGCGGCGTGTTCAAGGAGTTGCTGGCGGTGGACCGGGTCGATCGACCCTCGGAGTATCTCCACCTGGCCGACACCACGAGCCGGGGTAGGGAAGGCATCGGAGCCCAGCAGTTCTACGCGTTCCGGGCCGCGGCCGAGAAGGAGGTGCATGGGCGGCACGGCCGGTTGGCGAACGGTTTCCTCCTGGATGGCCACGTCGAGGGGCTCAACAACGCAAGCTTGGAAAGGCTCGGGATCATCGGGCTCTTCGAAGCCGACACCGTGCCGGGCTACTTACCATGAGCGCGCGCCTGGAGGTGGGACAGGCTGCGGGAGGACGGAGGTCGACGCTGGGTGTCCGCACCCGCCGGCCGGCCGGCGCTGGCCGTTGGCCCGGTCGTTTGCTCCTGCTGCTCCTCTGCCTGGGCGGGGGCGTGGGTGGATGCCGCCCGCCCGAGCAGCGGCAGGCGACCGCCCGGCGGGAACTTGCCCTGCAGCAACTCGGGGCGGTGATCAGCTTGGAGGAACCCCAGGCCCGGGTTCTCGTGGTGGGAAACCCGTTCGCTGCCCGCGCAGGGGCGGACGATGCCATCCGCCAAGCGGAGGCGGCCTCCCTGCGCGGGTTGCAGCGCGGACTGGGACCTGGCGCGAAGTACCTGGGGGTCGGGTTGCCGGCTCTCCGGCCCGAGGCCGAACGGGATCCTTCGGCCGTGTCCCTGCCGCCCGGGGCGACCACGCCCCTGAGCTTTTTCACCACTGCGGGCGCGTGGGACCGATTGCGGGAGGCTTACCCGGAATCAACCGTCTGGGTGAGCCTGATCGGGTTTCCGGCCGACCTGGCGGAGACGCGGGCCTGGACCGACCCCGCGGGGCCGCGCTGGGCGCTTTACCTGCCGGATCTGCGGATGGTTGGATCCCGGGCCGCGATCCGGACCGCCTTCGAATCGCGGCGACTGCTGGCGCTGGTCATCCTGCGACCGGGAGCCCCGGCGGAAGCCGAGCCCATGGCGGCCGACCCGCGGCAGGAGTTCGAGCGACGCTATCTGCTGGCGACTCGTGAGACGTTCGAGGCGCTGGCGGATAGGTGGCCACAGCTGTTCCCGTAGCCGGATCACTCGTGGGGGGCGGCCAGACGGAGGCGGAAATAGCCAGCGTCTCCGCAGCAGGCCGGGACGCTCACGCTCAGAGCTGCCACCGGGCCGGTGATCGCCTCCCATTGGGGTTCGGTCAGTGATCCGGTCCGTTCCACGAGGTATCGGTGCACCGGGGTTTGGGTCTCGGAGAGGTCATCGAGCAGGATGCTCAACGGGCCTTCCCAGTGGAACCGCCAGGACGCGTTTCCACGTTCGATCCCGGTCAGCTTCGGGCGCGGATGGAAGCCGACGACACCGCGCAGCGGGAGGTTCAACGCCTCCTCCGGGGTCCAGTCCTCCGCCGTCCAGGTGCTGAACTGTCGGTCGCCACTCGCCCAGCTCGTGCGGTAGCGCACGTATTCGTTGCCGGCGTCGTCGACGAAGTAGCCGTAGGCCAGCATCCCGTGGATCGGTGGGTTCTGGTGGGGGCGACCGTCCACCGTGCGGGAGAACTCGCCGAAGGGCTGCATGAACAGCAACACCGGATAGCCGGCGTCGATCTCGGCGCGCAGGTCCGCGAAGGTGAACCCGGACCCGGCCGGTTTGTCGGGATTGAAGTCGCTCAACTGGGAGAACGTCTCGGCCTCGGTGCCGCGCCAGGCGGCCCAGCTTCGGAGTCCGGACTGGAGGTCCGGAACCGGCCCGCCGCCAGCCTGGGTCGGCTCGAAATTCACCCGGCGGGCCCCGGTCGGATCGAAGAAGTTGAACGAGTAGCCGTCAATGTTTCCACTGCACTCCCCACCGAGGTCGCTCCACTTGGCCTGGTTGAGTCCGAGGAAGTCGCCCAGGCAATCGGGCGCGTGCTCCGCCCGCCCGTCGCGCCGATAGGGGTCCTCCGCGACACTCTCGTAGGCGACATAGTAGTCGTCCTCGTGTCCCGGGAGGTTCGCGGGGCGGCCGTCCAGGCCGGCGGCCGTGGCCCACAGGGCGCGGATCCCCGCGTTGCCCCCGGAACTGGTCAACGGGGCGACTCCCTGGGCGGTGGGACCGGTGTAGAAGTTGGGTAGACCATGGCGATCCCAGTACCCGACCAGGTTGCCACCCGCGGTGCCGAAACAACCGAGGTGCCATTGGTAGTCGGGCACCCCGGTCAGTTGGACGCTCTCGGCTCCGCCCGACCGCGGTCCGGTCGCGGCGAGGACCCCGCAGAGGAGGGCGAAGGTCGCCACCACGGGTGCTCGGCAGGCGCTGGATTCCATCCGCATGCCGCCGAGCCTAGCACGGTTTGTCCCGTTCGGGGAGCCAGGAACCGGGCTGGAGCTGCGTCCGGTGGATGATCCGCTCCGGCCTGCTAAGGTCCACAACGGCCGCCTCCTGTCCGCAGGTTCTGCCAAAAAACCACAGTTTCACATCGACTCCGCTGATGAACGCCATGAGGTTTCCATCGGATTGGAAGGTGGCCCAGGCCTCTCCCGGGCAACCGCGGCCGCGTGCCGCCAAGCCACGATTCGCCGACCGACAAGGATCCGATGAGCTCAACCCACTGTACGTTCCGAAGACTGGGCTTGCTGCTGGCCGCCGGCCGACTGCTTTCCACCCTCGCCCTGGCTCAACCGGCCACC
>JBBQML010000452.1:0-4928 GCA_038328885.1 Verrucomicrobiota bacterium
CCCGCATGGTCGGCGGACGGATCGTCGTGACCCCAGCGGACCGCTTCGTCCCCGCGATGGCGGTGGGAGGCTCCGTCGAGGTATTGGAACTCGGAGAACGAGATTTCCTCTATGTGAACGACGGCACGGGGAAGTTCTCCCCCGTGTCGTGGACGGCGGGTTCGTTCCTCGATGAAGACGGGCGCTCCCTCAGCGAGCCGCCCCGCGACTGGGGTCTGAGCGTCATCCTCCGGGACCTCAACCAGGACGGGACCCCGGATATCTACGTCTGCAACGACTTCTTCCAATCCCTGGACCGGGTTTGGATCAACCAGGATTCCCGGGGGTTCCGGGCGATCGCCCGGACCGCCCTCCGCAACATGAGCCTGGCGTCCATGGCGATCGACGTCGCCGACCTCAACCGTGACGGGGCTGACGACATTCTGGTGGCGGACATGCTCAGCCGCCATCACCGGGACCGGCAACGGCAGCGCCCTGAAATGATGCAGGGACGGGTTCAGGTGCCCCTCGACAACCCCGAGCACCGACCTGAAGTCCCGCGCAACACCCTCTTCCTCAACCGGGGCGACGGCAGCTATGCCGAAATCGCCCAACTCAGCGGCCTGGCCGCCACCGAGTGGACCTGGAGCCCGGTCTTCCTCGACGTGGATCTCGACGGCTTCGAGGACTTGCTCATCGCCAACGGCAACCACCATGACGTCCAGGACGCCGACGTCATCCGTGAGATCTCGACCGTCCGCGAAAGGGAGTCGCCCGAGGCCCGCCTCGCGCGCTTCCCCCGGCTGCACACCGCGAACCTGGCCTTCCGCAACCGGGGCGACCTGACCTTCGAGGAAATGGGAACCCGGTGGGGGTTCAACCTCGAGGGCGTTTCCCAAGGCATGGCTCTCGCCGACCTCGATCGGGATGGTGACTTGGACGTGGTCCTGAACAATCTCAACGCCAACACCTCACTCTACCGGAATGATTGCACCGCAGCGCGCCTGGCGGTCCGCCTGAAGGGCCTTCCCCCCAACACCCGCGGGATCGGGGCGCGGGTCGAAGTCTTCGGCGGACCGGTCCGCGTCCAAGGTCAGGAGATGGTTTGCGGTGGACGGTATGCGTCAGCCGACGACGCACTCCGAGTCTTCGCAGCAGCTCCCGGGCGAGAGCCTCTCCGGATCGAGGTCCGCTGGCGAAGCGGTCGCCAGAGCCTCCTCGAAGGGGTGGAAGCGAACCGGCTGTACGAGATCGACGAAGCCGGCTCATCGACCAACCAGCTCCCCGCCGCCCGCCTCTCCACGCCCCTCGCCGAGCCCAGGCTCGAGGCGTTCTTCGAGGACGTCAGCGGTCTGTTGGACCACGTGCATGTCGACCCCCCGTTCGACGACCTGGCGCGACAGCCGTTGCTCAGCCATCGGTGGGGCAGCCTGGGACCCGGGGTCGCCTGGCTCGCCCCCGGGGGGGATGGCCCGGAGGACTTGGTGATCGGCGCCGGGGCCGGCGGACGCCTCGCCCGCTTCCGCCACGATGGCCGGGGCCACTTCCGCAAAACGGAGGCGGAACCAGCGGATCGCGACCAGACCGGCATGGCCGCGTGGTCCCCTTCGGGAACGAACACCCTCCTGCTGGTCGCCTCGGCGAACTACGAGGATCCCGCCGCCGGGCCCAGCACCGTCCGCCGATACGCGGCGGGAGACCCGACAGCCACGGACGCCGGGCCGGAACTCGACGCCAGCATCGGCCCCCTGGCCGTGGCGGATGTGGATGGCGACGGCGATCTCGACCTCTTCGTCGGTGGCAGAATAGCCGCCGGGCGCCATCCCGAGCCGGTCGCATCCCGGCTGTTCACGAACCAAGGCGGTCGCTTCGCCCTGGATGCCGCGAACTCGGCGACTCTCGACCGGATCGGCCTGGTGAGCGGCGCGGTTTTTGGCGACCTCGACGGCGATGGCGATGCAGATCTCGTCCTGGCCTGCCACTGGGGACCGGTTCGCGTCCTGCGCAACGAGGCCGGGCGCTTTCGCGAGGTCACCGGCGAACTCGGATTCGATCGTTACCGTGGCTGGTGGAACGGGGTGACCACGGGCGACTTCGACGGCGACGGCCGACTCGACCTGGTGGCCTCCAATTGGGGTCGAAACACGCCCTACCAAACCGCCCTCGGGCAACCGGTCCATATCTACTATCACGACTTCGACGGCGACGGCTCGGTGGAGGGGTTGGAGGCGTTTCACGACCCGGATTCGGGCAGGATCGTGCCATGGCAGGACTTCGAGACCGTCTCCCGTGCGCTGCCCTTCCTCCGCAGTGCCTTCGCCACACATCGCGCGTTCGCGGAAGCCGGGATTCCCGAGATCCTGGCGTCGCCTGACGGGGCCCGCTGGGTCGAGCCCGTGGCGCAGACGACCACCGCTGCGGACAATCCACGCGAATCGAAAGGCGATTCCGGTGCAGCGGAACCCTCCCCGAAACCGTCCGCTGAATCCGCTGCGAAGGGCATGGCGAAATCCACCATCAACACCCTGGAGTCGATGGTCTTCATGAACCGCGGCGGAACGTTTGAGGCATCTGCTTTGCCCCTCGAGGCCCAGTTCGCCCCGGCTTTCGGGGTGGCGGTGAGCGACTACAACGGCGACGGACGCGAGGATATCTTCCTGGCGCAGAACTTCTTCGGCACGACGTCGGAGGTGTCACGATACGACGGTGGACTCGGACTCTGGTTGGAGGGCGACGGCCGGGGAGGATTCACCGCTGTCCCTGCCTTGCGTAGCGGCGTGCGCATCCCGGGGGAACAGCGG
The DNA here is from genome assembly GCA_038328885.1 of Verrucomicrobiota bacterium. Taxonomy (GTDB): domain Bacteria; phylum Verrucomicrobiota; class Verrucomicrobiia; order Limisphaerales; family CAIMTB01; genus CAIMTB01. The sequence goes on from JBBQML010000452.1 coordinate 2,781, forward strand.
GGCTGCGCGATCGCCGACTACGATGCCGACGGACGCCCCGACCTCGCCGTGGGCCTGAACCATGGAGCCACCAAGCTCTACCGGAACCGTCGCGGCCTCCCGGGCCTCCGGGTCCGCCTCGCCGGGCCGGACGGGAACCCCCGCGGCGTGGGCGCCATCCTTCGCCTGGAATTCGGCCCACGGCTCGGACCTGCTCGCGGAATCCACGCCGGTGCGGGGTATTGGTCCCAGGACGCCTTCACCCAGGTCCTGGCCACGCCGGAAGCACCCAGCGCCGTCGAAGTCCGCTGGCCGGGAGGCGCCCGGACCCGCACCCTCGTACCCGCCGGGAGTCGCGAGATCCGTGTCAACCATTAAGTGATCACGGCCATGCAGCCGCCTTGTATTAGCAATTCACCGACTGGATATCGAAGGAGTTGATACCCATTTTTTCCACGGATTACGGGTTTACTCCCAGGCAATACCGGGCTCTGATCGTCCCAGCCCCTTGAGACCAGGATCGCACGCCGCTTTCGTTCGCTGATTCGCGACCATGAGTGAATCGAATGGCGCTCGAAGCGGACCGATCGGCCTGACGGGGGTGCGGATTGTGTATTGCCGCCATGGAAAAACATCCCCCTATGAAAAACCCTCGCCATCCAACAGGTGCAAGAGCCCGTCTGGGCGCCGTCGCCTTGCTCGCCTCCTGCCTCGCGGTGCCCGCTACCGCGGGGCTGTTCAACGACAACTTCAACGCGGACCCGTCGGGTGTGCTGACCCTGCTCGGAACGGCCAAGTGGGTCGACTCCGGCGGAGTGGGAGGGAGCGGCTACGTCAGCCTGACGGACGCCGTGAATGACCAACTCGGCACGATTATCATCGAGGACCTGGACGCCGGGGCACCCGTCGGAGGGTTCCTCGCCACCTTCAAGCTTCGCATGGGCGGCGGGAGCGGGAATGCCGCCGACGGTTTCAGCTTCAACTTCGCCGACAACCTCTCGGGCACCATGACCGAGGAAGGCCAGGGCTCCGGCCTGACCGTCACGTTCGACGTCTACGACAACGGCGGCGGCGAGGCCCCGGCGATCGACCTGAAGGTCCGCGGGGTCGTGGTCCGTTCGACGATCATCCCCAAGGCGGACATCCTCACCGGCGCCGATTTTGTCGACGTCCGCGTCGAGTACCGCAACGGCGTGCTCGGCGTGAATTTCAAGGGCCAGCCCATCTACTCGGGGGTCGTGCCTGGCCTGCCGGCCATCTCCGGTGGCAAGTTCGGGTTGGGCGCCAAGACAGGCGGCGAGAACAACAACAACTGGATCGACGACCTGCGGATTGAGACCTTCGCCCAGACCGCACCGGCCGTCGCCGGCGCCCGCGGTACGGCCCACGGCTTCACCCTCCAGTTGAGCGACGCGCCGAACGCGGTCGTCAACCCCGCCACGGTCGAAGCGACGTTCGACGGCGCGCCCGCGGCCGGCACCGCCACGAAGTCGGGAGACGTGACCACGTTCACCTACAGCGGAGCCACCCTCCTGGAGAGGGGCTCGGTCCACACCGCGGTGCTGACCTACAAGTACGGCACCGCGGCCACCTCCGCGACCCAGAGCCTCTCGCTCCCCACGCCCGCCTACGTGACCGTCCCCGCCGCGATGGCGCTGCCAGCCGGCTCGATCGACACCTCCAAGCGCGGCTTCGCCTGGCGGATCCACCAGGTGGACTCGGCCACCGCTCTGGCCACCACCAAGGCACGCGCCGAAAGCCAACTCGCCGGCCTCCTGGGCAACAATGTCGCCGATCCGTCCGCGACCGGCACCGCCGACGCACCAGCCACCGCCCCAAGCCCGGCAACCGCCCCCATCGAGTTCAAGATCTCCGGGGTCATCAACCTCAGCCAGTCGGAGGGCACCACCCTCGGCAACGTCACCCCGGACCTCCAGATGCCAGGCATCCCGGGAACGACCGGCAGCACCGACAACGCCGCGGCCGAGGTCGTGACCGCGCTCGAGTTCCCCGCGGCCGGGACCTACACGATGATCGTGAACAGTGACGACGGCTTCGAAACCACCGTCGGGAAGAACCCGTCGGATATCTTTGCGACCCGCCTCGGGATCTTCGAGGGCGGTCGGGGCGCGGCCGACACCGTGTTCGACCTCTACGTCGAGGCGGCCG
>JBBQML010000453.1:0-4927 GCA_038328885.1 Verrucomicrobiota bacterium
AGGGCGTGCATCGCGTGGTGACGGTGCGCGTGGACGGTGCGCGGACGGCCGCGGAGGCCGATGCCGCGGCGCGGGCGGTGGCCAACAGCCCCTTGGTGAAGACCAGTTGGCACGGGGGCGACCCCAACTGGGGTCGGATCATCGACGCGCTGGGATACAGCCCGGCCAAGGTGATGGAGGAACGTGTGGAGATCGGCTACAGCGCTCCCGGCAGCCGCAAGATCCTCTGGAGCCTCCGGCGCGGCCAACCGACCGCAGCAACGTTCAAGGCACTGTGCGGGGCGGTGGCGCCGCCGGAGTTCGACCTTCACGTCCGCCTGAACCTCGGTCGAGGGAACGCAGTGATGTATGCCGCCGACCTCACGGAGGCCTACGTGGACTTCAACAAGGGCAACGTGGCGGATCCCACCACCCTCGGCGGCTGAACACGGAATGGCCCGTTCGGCCGGGCCTGCCGTGCGGACAGCCCGGATTCGCACACCGGCGGTTCCGATCCCACGGAACCCTGCAGGATCAGAGAGCGACCGACGCCCGCCACAAGTCGATCGGCCGGACCACCCCCGTGGGGCGGAAGGGCAACTCGACGCGGCCCCCGATGCCGGCGGACTGGTAACCCGCCAGCAGCACCTCCTGGACGACCCGGCCGTCCTCGCCGGTGGCTTGCGGGGTCGCCTTGCCGCGCACACACCGCGCGAAGTGGTGCATCTCCTGGGGGAACCCGTAGTTCCATAGCTCCTCGAAGACCGGCCAACTCCAACCCCTGGTGCTCGGCGCCTTCTCGACCGCGTACCCGAACCCGTACTCGCTGTAGGTCGGGAGCGCGTTGCCCATGTGCAGGTCCGCGAAGGTCATGCCGCCTTCGCCATAAACCTCAACCCGGTCCTCCATGCCGCCACGGCGGGCCCAACTGTTCTCGACGACACCCTTCGCGCCGTTCTCGAAATCCAGGATGCAGAGTGCGTCATCGTCCCCCTCGGTCTTGTCGGCGTGCACGTAGGTCCCCAGGTGGCACAACACGCGCTTAATCCGCGACCGGCCGAGGAACCAGTAACAGAACGCGATCCCATGGCAGCCCATGTCCATGAACACCCCGCCTCCGGACCGACGGACGTCCCAGAACCACGGCGCATGAGGCCCGAAGTGCTTCTCCGTCTGTTTGACGAGGTAGACCTTGCCGAAGGCGCCATCATCCGCCATTTGCTTTGCCTTCAAGTACTTGGGTGTGAAGAAGAGCTCCTCCGCGTACATCAGGAGAACCCCGCGCCGGCGGCAGACGTCGATCATGAGATCGGCTTCCTCGAGCGTCATGGCCAGGGGCTTCTCGCACACGACGTGCTTCCCCGCGTTCGCGGCATCGACAGTCATGGCTGCGTGGAGTGTGTTGGGCGCGGCGATGGTGATCAACTCGAGGTCCGGTTCCGCCAGCATCTGCCGGTAATCGGTGAACCAGCGCGGGATCCGGTGACGGCGCGCGAACTGCTCGGCGTTGCCCGGGGTGGGAGAGGCAACCGCGACCACCTCCGCCTCGTCGGGCATCAGGCGGAAAGATTCGGCGTGGATATCGGCCTGGAACTGCGAGCCGATGATCCCGACCTTCACGCGTTCGGGGGTACTCATGAGTTGGGTGACGCGGCTGACTAAGCCGCAGCCCGCGCCTCCGGACAAGTGCGTCGTGCGTCGTGCGTCGTGCGTCGTGTGTCGTGCGTCGTGCGTCGTGTGTCGTGCCGCCCTCCGCCCTCGGCTCTCCGACCTCCGACCTCCGACCTCCGACCTCGGACCTCGGACCTCGGATCCCAGACCAGACCTCGGATCTTGCAGTCAGGGCGGCGCTGGCATGAGATCGCGGGCACACGAGCGCATTCCCATGAAATCCAAAATTCCTGCGAGTCTCCTGGTGGCAGTGACGGTCTTGCTTTCGGGCCTTGGTGCCCGGGCCCACTCGGCGGTCGAGCCGGCACCGCGGAACGACGAGTGGTGGCAGAAGCGGCACGCGGCGATGAATGCCACGGTGGCTTCACTGGGGGAGAAGTCCCAGGTGATCTTCATCGGCGATTCCATCACCCAGGGCTGGGAGGGTGACGGCAAGGCGGTGTGGGCGAAGTACTACGCCCACCGCAACGCCATCAACCTCGGGATCGGCGGGGACCGAACCCAGCACGTCCTTTGGCGGCTGGAGAACGGGAACATCGGCGGGCTGAGGCCCAAGGCCGCGGTGGTGATGATCGGGACCAACAATTCCAACGGCGAAGACAACACCATCGAGCAGATCGCCGACGGCGTGGCGGCCATCGTCGGGCGCCTCCGCGAGCGATTGCCAGGCACGAAAATATTGCTGCTGCCGATCTTTCCCCGGACTGAGAACCCTTCGCTCCAGCGAGGGAAGGTGCTGCAAGTGAACCAGATCATCCACAAACTCACCGACGAACAGAACGTGTTCTGGGTCGACTTCGGTCACCGCTTCGTCGCCACCGACGGCACGATTCCCCGGAGCCTGATGCCGGACTACCTTCACCTCTCGCCCGCGGGGTACGCCGTCTGGGCGGAGTCGATGGAGAGCCGGTTGGCGGCGGTGCTGGGGGATGCGCCCGTGAAGGCGGGAGATGGCTCCGGAGCGGCGGTGAGCGACCTGAGCGGGGATTGGGTGGCCACCATGCCTGGGCCCAACCAGGAACCGGTGGATCTGCCGTTCTCCCTCCAGCAGGAAGGCACCCGGTTGACCGGGAAATTTGCGCGGCCCGATGGCCGGTTCATGGAGCTGCAGAACGGCCGCCTCGACGGGACGGAGTACTCCTGGACCCTCAAGCGGGACCGGGGCGACGCCTCGGTGATGATCTACGAGATGTCGGGCAAGGTCGAGAACGGCAAAATGGCAGGAAAAACCCAGACGACGATGGACGGCAACCCCATCACCCTCGAGTGGACGGCGAAGCGGCGCTGAGTCGATCCTTCCGTCCTGCAAGCGTCTCTGAACATCGCGACCCGTTCCCGGATGCCAACCCGCCGTGCCCCAACCCACATGAAGACTGCCATCGTCCTTCGCTGTCTGTGCCTCGGCCTGGTTCTGGGCGCGCTGTTCGATCCGTTCCCTGCCACGGCCGCCGACCCCGCATCCCCGTCGCCCACCGCGCCGCTGCCCTTGTGGCCGGGCAACGGCCGGGGACCGGGGGAGACCGTGGAATTGCCGGCCGAGTCGGATCTCACCAAGCCCGAGGAAGGGCTGATAGCGGGCCGGAGGTTGATCCGGCTGGGCAATGTCACCCAGCCCACCCTCCAACTCTTCCGCCCACCCGCGGACCGCGACACCGGGGCGACCGTGCTGGTCTGCCCCGGTGGCGCGTACCACATTCTGGCCCTGGACCTCGAAGGCTCCGAGGTCTGCGAGTGGCTCAACTCGATCGGCGTCACGGGGGCTCTCCTCAAGTACCGGGTGCCGCGGCGCGCCGGGCTCGAGAAGCACGCCGCCCCGCTGCAGGACGCCCAGCGCGCCATCGGTCTGCTCCGATCCCGGGCGAGGGAGTTCGGCATCGACCCCCGACGCCTGGGAGTCATGGGCTTCTCCGCCGGAGCCCATCTCGCCGCCGCGGCCAGCACCGCACCCAAGCGCACCTATCCGGGGATCGACTCTGCTGACGAACCGGGTTGCCGGCCCGATTTCGCGATCCTGATCTACCCGGGTTACCTCACCGTCAAAGAGGAGAACGACCGGGTGTCGCCCGAGTTGGTGATAACGAGCAACACACCGCCCACCTTCCTTTCCATGAGCGCCGATGACCCCGTGCGGGTGGAGGGCGCCCTGTTCTACACGCTGGCCTTGAAACAGGCCGGTGTCCCGGTGGAGCTTCACGTGTATCCTACCGGAGGCCATGGGTACGGGCTGCGACGCACCGAGAACCCGGTCACCCACTGGCCCGACCGGGTCGCCGACTGGATGAAAAGCCGCGGCTGGCTCTCGCCCGCCCGGCAGTAGAGCAGGGCCGGTGCGCCGCGCGATGGATTCCCAAACTCCTCCTCGACCGGACCGACCGGCTCGGCCGGGTCGACCGGCTCGGCCGGGCCGAACAACGCGTCCGTTGCGACCAGCCGTTCCGCCCCAATTCTTCGAACACCCGCGTGACTGGTCCGCGGGCGTGCGTCCTCCGTCGGCGCTCGACCTGGCGGTAACCGTGGTCGAGAAGGCGAGCCGGGAGCACCCGGCGGATGGAGTCCTCCGCACCACCCTGCGCGCCGCGCACGGAGTCGCACCGGCAGTGGCCGCCGACGTCGCCCGTTTGGTTTTCGGTTACTACCGGTGGTGCGGCATGGTGGGCAAGGCGCTGTCGCTGCCCGGGCAGATCGAGGAAGCGGCCACCCTGACCGAGCGGTTTGCCGCGGCGCCGGAGACGTTCACGGACGCGGCCCTGCAGCGCGCCGTCCCGGGTTGGCTCTACGCAGAGATGGAGGTGCAGCCCGCCTGGGTCCGGGCGCTGCAACCCGAACCCCGGTTGTGGATTCGGGCCCGGCCAGGCACCGGCGCCACGCTGGCGCTGGAGCTGGACGATTGTGCCCCTGCCTACCCCGACTACCTGCCCGATGCCCTGCTGTTCCGCGGCTCCACGGATCTTTTCCGGACCCGGCCGTTTCACGAGGGCCGGTTCGAGTTGCAGGACCTCGCCTCGCAAGTGGTCGGCGCGATCTGTGCCCCCGTGCCGGGGGAAACCTGGTGGGACGCCTGTGCCGGCGAGGGCGGCAAGGCGTTGCATCTCGCGGACCTGATGGAAAACCGCGGGGTGGTCTGGGCGACCGACCGGGCCGGGTGGCGCTTGGAGCGACTGCGGCTGCGGGCCAAACGCGCGGGTTTGTTCAACATCCGCTGGGCACCGTGGTCCGGCGACGGAGCCCGGCCACCCGTGTCGTCCAGGGTCGACGGTGCGCTGGTGGACGCCCCCTG
>JBBQML010000454.1:0-4912 GCA_038328885.1 Verrucomicrobiota bacterium
CGCTTCGGGGGCCCCGCGGCGGGCTCGTGCTGTGCCCGGCCAAGTACGCCAAGGAACTCGATTCGTGCGTGTTTCCCGGCATCCAGGGTGGCCCGCTCATGCACGTGATCGCCGCCAAGGCGGTGTGCTTCGAGGAGGCGCTCCGGCCTGAGTTCGTGACCTATCAGCAGCAGGTCCTCAAGAACGCCGTCGCCCTGGCGGAGGGAATGAAACGCAACGGGTTCCGACTGGTCTCCGGCGGCACCGACAACCATCTCATGCTGGTCGATGTCGGCGCCCGGGGGGTCACCGGGAAGGAGTCCCAGTTGGCCCTCGATGAGGCGGGCCTCACGGTCAACAAGAACACGATCCCCTTCGAGACGCGTTCCCCCTTCCAGGCCAGCGGCATCCGCCTGGGCACGCCGGCGGTCACCACCCGGGGCATGCGCGAACCGGAAATGGCCGCGATCGCGGACATGATCAGCGAGGTCCTCATGGACGTCACCAACATCCCCGCCGCCCACCAGGTGCGCGTGCGGGTCCGCGAACTGACCGCCCGATTCCCGCTGCCCTCCTGAACCCTCCCGCCTTCCGCGGCATCCGGGGGCTATCCGGCGGCAGTCGATGAGGTCCGCATCCTTCTTCGCTCAGCGGGGCGCGGCGGGGACGGTTCGCCGCTGGCTGAGGATTCGTTCCACCTGTTCCGCCACCTGCCTGGCTTGTTCGCGGAGGTCGGGAGCCAGCGGACCGGCGAGCATCCGTGCGAGCACCGAACGGGCGGCCGCGAAGTTGCCTTGGGCCGCGGCGAGCGTGGCCCAGGTGAGTTGGGCTGGCTGATAGTCGGGGTCGCAGCGCAACGCCTGTTGAACATGGACGGCGGCGAGGGCGGGGGCACGGGGGTTGAGGGCAAGGGCGTAGACCCCCATGAGGTGATGCGCGGGCGCGAGATCCGGGTCGATTTCGAGGGCTTGGTCGCACCAGCCGCGTCCCTGCTCCAGGGCCTCTTCGCGTGCCGTCGAGCCCTGCGCCAGTCTGACGGCCTCCTGGTAGTGCGACTCGGCCGCGAGGAAGTAGAGAAACGCCTCCCGGGATCCGAGGCGCACCGCCTCGGCCGTGTGGGTTCGGAGTGCGTCACGATCGCGCTCCCGCCAGGACAGGAGGGCCAGCGCGGCGTGAGGACGGGGATCCTCGGGGCCGCGACGGATGGCCTCCGCGAGCCGAGCCCGGGCGGCATCACTCTGCTGCGTGAGCTGACAGAGGCGCCCGAGGGCGAAATCGAGTTCGCCGGCTGAGAGCGTGGATTGCTGCGGGCGGGCGGTGGCGAGATCTGGGTATGTCTGGCGGACGAGGGTGTAGTTTCCCCCGCGGAGGTAGGCTGCCAGTCGGGCGTCCAGTTCCTCCGGCGAATTCCCGAACGCGAGCCGGAAGGCTTCCAACTGGTTCGTGGTGGAGGAACAGAGGGTGGCGTAGCGGGCCATGACGTTCGTCTCGAAGCCGCGCCGGGCAAAGATCAGGTGGTGGGCGAGCAGCCAGGAGGTGGCGTAGAACCTCCCGGCCCGGTTCTGCTCGTTGTAGTCGGGGGAATCCCGCGTCACGCCGAGGAGACTCGCCACCGGGGCGGGGGGAGTTCTTTGGAGGACGCGCACGTGGTTGGTCACCGCGATCCCGATGTCGTACTGGTCACCGTCGCTGGCGAACGTGGAGAAGGCCTCCGCGATGCCCTCGTGGGCCCAAACGGGCGCGTTGCGGAACTGCCGGGCGGTCAGGAGGTGCGTGTACTCGTGAAAGAGCACCCGCATGGTGCTGTCGGTGCGACCCTGACGGCTGATGGCCAGGGCGTGGCCCAGGGGATCGCCCACGTGGAAGCCGGTGACCGCCCGGGGCTGGCCCTCGTACTTCGGCTTGTACGGGCGGAAGGACCGTTCGTTGTCGAAGAAGAACACCATCGCTGGCTCGCGCTGGGCGTTGGTCACCCCGATAAACCGGGAGACCACGTACCGGAAGGTTTCGAGTTCCCGCAGAAGCCGGCGGGACTCGTTCTCCCGTGTGTTGGTGTAGAGCTCGAAGTTCTGGGTCTGGTACTTGCGCCAATCACGCTCGTTCTCCCGAGGCGGCTGGAGGTCGGCGCCTTCCACGCCCCGACTTAGCAGCAGCGCCAGCAGCCCTCCCCCGAGCCAGGTGCGAAATGGACGAGGCAGGGATCTCACGGGGTGCCTTCCCTCCCCACCGGGAGTGCGGTCGGGGCGGTGTCCGACGACTGCAGGAAGGCGATGAGATCACGCAACCCCTGCGGCGTCAGGCCCGCCTCCAGTCCCTCGGGCATGAGCGAGCGACTCCCGCCCGTCCATTCCCTGATCCGCGAGCGGACGAGTTCGACGCGCCGCCCCCCCGCCTGCGCCAGGGTCAGGCTTTCGCCGCTCTCGGCGACCAGCACGCCCGTCTCGCTTTCACCGTCCACCAACTCGGCGGTGTAGGCGACGTAGGCCGGGTTCATCGCCATGTTGGGATCGAGGATGTTGGAGAGCAGATCCTCCACGCTCCGGTGGCTCATGCCGCCGAGATTGGGGCCCACTGGGAAGCCCAGGCCACCCGCGAGATGACACTGCGCGCAAACGGCTTCGAAGACCATGCGCCCCGCCGCGGCGTCGCCGTGGGCGGGCAACCGGGCGAGCCAGTCGTCCACCGCAGCCTTCCGGTTCGAATACTCCTCATCGCTGGTGAACCGCGCCGCCCGGGTGCGGATCTCCGGCGCCGCCTCTCGCAGTAACTCGCGTCGGTGTTCGAGATCGAGATTGAGCTCGCCCACGTGGAGGGAACCCGACTCGAGGGCCGCCAGGAGTGCCGGTTGAAACGTGTGCCGATACACCAGGAGGTTGACCACCGGTGCACGCAGCGCGGGCGGGAGGGTGGGCCAGGCCCCGACCAGGCTTTCCCCCACCAGAGGCTCACGGTGCTCCCTGAGCACCTCCAGCGCGGCTTGCTGGAGCGCGCCCGGGGAGTTGCCACCGAGCAACACCATCAGGGTCGGAGCCACTCGCGTCAGATCTCCCAAACCGAGCAACGGCACGAGTTCCACCCGCTCCTCCAACGGTACTGCCGCGTTCGTGACCCGGGCCAACGCTTGCCGAAACCACGCGTCTTCCGCTTCCGTGGGCGGAAGGCCGAGCCGGCGGCTCAACCGCAGCGCCGCGGTCAACAAGGGCGGACGCGGCTCGGCCGAGACGAGGGCTGCCAACCGTGAGCGGACGACCGCAAGATCTCCGCCGGGGGGAGTCGCCCGACGCGCCAGACCGGTCGCCAACCCCTCCAACACGGCGATCTGGACGGGTTCCGAAAGGACCGCCACCGGCAGGTGGAAGTCCCCTGCGCCCGGGGGCGGAATGCCCGCCGTGGACGAGGCCGGCACGGCGGCCAGCACTTCGGCAAACTCGCGGGCGAGCGCGATTTTTCCGGCGCCTCGGGTGGTCGTCGCCTCCGCCCAGAACGACGCATCGCCGAAGAGCGCCCCCTCCATGGCGCTGGCCTGCGGGCCGAGCGAGCCGAGCGCTGCCCGACGCGTCCAGGCGAACACGGCGTCGCGCTTCAACAGGGTGAGCAGCGCCTCGGCCGGTACCACGCCGGCCTCCCCGGCCAACGCGGCCGCCAGGAAGCGGACCTCCGGGTCTGCATCTCCCAGCCGGTCGGCCACCACCGTCTGCAGGGCCGGGAAGGTTTGCAGCCGCCCGGCCAGCATAAGGAGCGCGTTGGCGCGGAGCCGCGGGTCGACATCGTCCAGCGCCGTCCCGAAGTCGGCTTCGGCAAAATCACCGAGGCCGAGGAGGGTCCAGCGGGCATGCAGGCGGGCCAGCGGTGCCGGGCTGGCGGCGAGGGCTCGGAGTTCCTCCACCACTCCCAGGGAGCGCTGCGCCACCAGGAGTCGCTGGGTGGTAATCCGTGTCCAGGGGTTGGCCGAGGCGAGCAACTTGACCCGCTCCGCCGGTTGGACCCGACCAGGCAGCTCGCGCGCAGCGGACCAGCCCCGCGGCGCGAGGCGATAGATCCGCCCACGGTCATCGCCCGCCCGGAGATCCTGCCGCGCAAGCAGCTTCTTCGGGATGTAGTCCGGGTGCTCGATCACGTCCCGCTGCATGTCGATCACATAAAGAGCGCCATCCGGCCCGGGCTCGAATCCCACGGGTCGGAAGCTGTTGTCCCTGCTGGCGAAGAACTCCCGGGTTTGTTCTCCGGGCGCCCGAGTCGCCCTGAGGACGGGTCCGTCCGGCACGAGCAGGTCGCGGTGGATCAGGTTGCCGACGACGTCGCCGACCAACAACGAGCCCGGCAGGTCGCCTGGCCAGCCGCGATGGCCCAGGTAGCCCATGCCTCCCGCAGCGGAGAAGTACCCCGCCTGTTCGGGGTGGTTCGGCCGAGTCAGCGCGGGGGACACCGGGTAGATCCGGGCCATCTCCCCGTGGTCGGAGATGCTGTGGGTGGTGCGCACCGGCGGCAGCCCGGGGTGGCGCGTGAACCAGCCCGCAGGAGCCACGCGCTGCTGCAGATGGTTGATGTTGTGGGTCGTGTAGCTTCGCCCCCACTCGTCGAACACCAACCCGAACCCACCGCCGGTGTGCGCCGTGGGTTCGATGTCCCCCGTTCCCGGGCGAAAGCGAAAGTCCTTGTCGCCGAGTCTCAACCCGTCCCCTGCGCGCGCCGCCGACCGCAACTGACCGCCGTTGCCCCCGTTGATCCCGTGAAACCAGTTGTCGAGCCCGTACCGCAGCCCATTGACGTTGCTGTCGGTGACCCCGAGACGGAACCCGGCCACGACCACCTCACGGACGTCCGCCCGGCCGTCGTCGTTGAGATCCTTGAGGAACACAATCTCCGGCGGCGCGGTGACGAGGACCCCGCCATCCCAGCAGGCGAGACTCGTCGGGAAGCTCAGTCCTTCCGC
>JBBQML010000455.1:0-4906 GCA_038328885.1 Verrucomicrobiota bacterium
GCGGGGCGCGCTATCGCGGTAGTCCGTGGATCCGGCCCGGGTACAACGGTCCGACGGGTGCGTTGTGTGCCTACGTGTGGACGCTGCCTTCGGACGAGCCGCTGCTGGGGTCCGACGAATTCAACCTCGACTGGCTGGAGCAACCGGGGCGGGACCCGACGCTGCAGCGCGAGAAGGTCTCGTTCTGGGTCGGCGACCAATTGGGCGTGCCCTTCAGCCATCAGCGGTATGTGCGGATCCTGGTGAACGGGGTGCAACGCGGGGAGGTGTACGCCGACACCCAGCAGCCGAACCGGGACTACGTGGCCAGCTGGTTCCCGGACGCCGATGGTGGGGAGATCTTCAAGATCGACGACTGGTTCGAGTTCAACGACGCGGTCCGGCGGGAGTTCAACGAGAACGCCCACCTCGAGCGCTACGTCTCCGGCGACGGCGGCCTGTCCCAGACGCGGTACCGCTGGAATTGGGAGAAGAAGGCGAACGGCGGACTGGACGATGACTACACCCGGTTCCTGGACCTGGTGGAGACGGTGAACCTGCCGGACGAGACCGACTACACCCGGCGCGTCCCCGAGGTGGTGGACCTCGACGGCTGGCTCCGGTCGATCGCCACCCGGCGCGTGGTGGCGGACTGGGACGGGTACGGGTACACACGTGGGAAGAACAGCTTTGCCTACCTCCCTCCGGGGGGACGCTGGAGCCTGTTGCTTTGGGATCTGGACTTCTCGCTGGGCGGCGGCAGCGACGGCGCGAACACGGATCTCTACTTTGCCAATGACCCCGTGATGGAGCGCCTCTACCGGCATCCGCCGTTCGGCCGCGTGTACCTGCAGGCGTTTGCCGACGCGGTGAGGGGCCCCCTTGCCGCGGGTGCGGCGGACGCGCTGATCGACGCAAATTATGCGGCGTTCGTGGGCAACCGGGTGCAGGCGGCGGCGCCCACGCCGATCAAGCCCTGGCTCGCCGCGCGCCGTTCCTTCCTGGCCCGGGTCCTCGCCACGAATACCGCTCCGTGGTCGGCGACGTCCGGCGACGGCGGGGTGATCACCACCGACCAGAGTCTGATCCGGGTGGAGGGAACGGCGCCGATCGAGGTCCGGTCGATCGCGGTGAACGGGCTGGCGTATGCGCCCTCCTGGACGAGCCCCACCAACTGGTGGCTGGCCATCCCGCTGCGCGCGGGCACGAACCTTTTGGTGCTCGGCGGCCTCGATCGCCGCGGTGCTCCCCTGCCCGAAGCGACGTCGAGTCTGCAGGTGGCTTTCACCGGGATCGACGAGCGTCCCGAGGATTTCGTGCGGATCACCGAGATCCAGTACGAGCCGGCGGACCCGGACGCGGAGTTCGTGGAACTGCACAACGGGTCAAGTCGCACGACCTACGATCTCTCGGGGTGGCGGTTGGAGGGCGTCGATCTCCAGTTCCCGGGCGGGAGCGCGCTGGCCCCTGGCGAGTTCGCCGTGGTGGCCAAGGACCGGGGCGCCCTGGCGCAGTCGTACGGCAACGGGCCCCGAGTGCTGGCGGAGTACCCGGGCCGTTTGAACAATGCGGGCGAGACCCTTCGCCTGGTACGCCCCGGCTCGTCCTCGCAGCCTTGGGTCACGGTGAACGAAGTCACCTACTCCGGTCGGCCGCCGTGGCCGGTGCGGGCGGCGGGCCAGGGTGGCTCGCTCCAGATTCTGGACCCGACGCAGGACAACCGGCGCCCGGCGAACTGGGGTGCCGTCGATGAGGCCGGCCATGGCCACTCCGTTTGGCGGTTCGTGGCGCTTACCGACCGGGCCAACTCCTCGACCTTGGTGTTGTCATTGGCCGGCGCCGGCCAGGTGCATCTGGATGATGTGTCGCTGGTGGCCGGGGTGGTGCCGCGGGTGGGAACCGAACTCGTGGCGAACGGCGGCTTCGAGGAGCCACTGGTGCCCTCGTGGACGGGCGGGCCGGCGGCGGTCTCGGCGGTGGATCCCTCGGTGCGGCGTTCCGGGCGCTCGAGCCTGCTGCTCCTGGTGCCCGAGGGGAGCCCGGCGGCGGACGCGGCGTTGCGCCAGACGCTCACCACCCCGGTGGTGCCCGGGCAGATCTACACCCTGAGCCTCTGGTACCTCGCGGATCCGGCGGGCTCCGATCTGACGGTCCGCCTCGACGGCGGCGGTTTGTTCGGTCTGGTGGACGCACGGGAATTGCCGGTGGCAGCGGCGACCCCTGGGGCGGCGAGTTCGATGGCGGGGGCGGTGGCGCCGTTCCCCGACCTTTGGATCAACGAAGTGCAGGGTCGCGGCATCGGGGGCACCGGCGTCTCTTGGGTGGAGCTCTTCAATGCCGGGTCCTCGGCGGTGAGCCTTTCCGGCTGGTATCTCTCCCCGGATCCGTTGCTGCCGGGGGCGTGGCCCTTTCCGGCCGGGGCGACGATCGGGCCGCACGAGTTCCTGGTGGTCTGGGCGGACGGACAGTCGCGGTTGGCGGAGGACGGCTGGCATGCCGGGTTCACGCTGCCCGCGGCGAGTGGTTCCGTGGTGCTGTCGCGCACGGCGGGGGGGGTGGCTTCGGTGGTCGATTACCTTCACTATGAAGGGCTGGCGGCCGGCCGCTCGATGGGTTCCTACCCGGACGGGGCCTGGTCGGAGCGTTACACGTTTGAAACCCCCACACCGGGAACGCCCAACGACCGGTCGAGCCTGCCGGTCCGTCTCGCGATCAACGAATGGATGTCGCGCAACAACTCGACGCTCACCGATCCCGCGGACGGTGACTTCGACGACTGGTTCGAACTCTACAACGCCGGCGATGAGGCGGTGGACCTGGGCGGGTACTCGCTGACGGACGATCCCGGGGAGCCCCTGAAGAGCGTGATTCCGCCGGGGTTCGTGCTCGGGCCGCGGAGCCTGATGCTGGTGTGGGCCGACGGCGAGACGGCGCAGAACGGTCCGGGTCGGGAATTGCACGTGGACTTCGCCCTGAGCGCCAGCGGTGAATCGATCGCCCTGTATTCGCCGGGCGGGAGCCTGATCGACCTGGTGACCTTCGGGCCGCAGGAGCGCGACCAGAGCGACGGGCTGCTGCCCGATGGTGCCGCCGGGTCGGCCTCGCGGTTGGCCGTGCCGTCACCGCGGGAGCTCAACGCCCTGGTGCCTTCGGATGTGCTGCGCCTGACGGGTATCGAGGTGCAGGGAATCGGGCTGCTGCTGACCTGGGCCTCGGTGGCAGGTCATGCCTACGACGTCGAATTCGCCGACGCCCTCGGTGGGGCATGGACGCATCTGGGCGGTCCGCTGGTCGCGACCGGCGTCGAGACGCGGTTCAACGATGCGACCGCCACGGGCTTGGCGACGCGCTTCTATCGGGTGGTCCGGCGGACGCCGTAGCCCGGTTGCGCGGCGTCTCCGGTGCCGTGGGTGAGTGGGTGAGCCGGTGAGTGGGTGAGCGGGTGAGTGGGTGAGTGGGTGAGTGGGGACGGACCCGGGGGGGGGGCGTTGGCTGCGCTCTCGCCGAGCTATCCCTGGCCTGGCGGTGGTGCCGCAGGGGGTGTGGGCGGGGCGCCGCGGTGCAGTCGGAGGCGTGTGACCCGGGCGCCGCGCGTTTCCTCCACGCGGGCCACGAAGGCGCCGACCGGCAAGGTGTCGCCCTCCCTGGGAAATCCCCCCAGGCGCTGGGTGATCCAGCCGCTCGCGGAACTGACCCCTGGCAGGTGGAGAGGCTCACCTACCAGATCGGCGAGGTCATGGAGGGGCATGTTACCCGCGATGTCCCAGGTGTGCTCGTCGATCTGGACCTGCACGGGCTTCTCCTGGTCGAACTCGTCCTGGATCTGCCCGACCACCTCCTCGAGAATGTTCTCCAGGGTGAGGAGGCCGGCGGTGCCCCCGTACTCATCGACCACCACCGCGAGGTGCAGGCGTCCATCGAGCAGGAATTTGAGCACCCGCTCGAGGTGGGCGGTTTCGGGGATGTAGATGAGGGGGCGTGCGAACGGGCGGAGGTCGAGCCCGGTCTGCGCGCGTTCGCGCTGGGCATAGAGGTCCTTGATGTGGACGACGCCCAGCATGCGGTCGAGGTTGCCCTCCTCGCAGAGGGGGAAGCGCGAGTAGCGGGTCTCCTCGGCGAGGGCGAGGCATTCCGCCAGGGAGGCGGTCGTGTTCAGGACGACGATCTCGGGGCGGGGCTGCATGACCTCGCGGGCTTGGCGGCGGCGGAGGTCGAGCGCGTTAAGGACGAGGTCCCGGCCAAGCGTGGAACCGCCCTGCTGGCGCTGCGCCGTGGAAATCATCAGTCGGAGTTCCTCGTCCGAATGCGCTTGATCCGAGTCGCTCGGAGCGCCGATGCCGACGCGGGTGAGGGCCCATTGGGCGGTGCCGTTGAGCAACCAGATGAGCGGGAAGAAGGCCCAGTAGATGACCCAGAGCGGGTAGGCGACGGTGAGCGTGATGGGGACCGTCCGGCGCAGGGCCAGGGACTTGGGGGCGAGCTCGCCGATGGAGATCAGGACGAAGGAATTGACGAGGAACCCGACGACGAACGCGGCGGTGCGGCGGACCTCGATTGAGGCGACGCCGAGCGCGGCGAAGGCTGGTTCGAGCAATTCGGTGAACAGCGGTTCGACGAGGGCGCCCATGCCGAGTCCGCACAAGGTGATCCCCAATTGGGAAGTGCTGAGGTAGGCATCGATGTGCTGGATGATATGGCGGGCGAGGGTGGCGCGGCGGTTGCCCCGGGCGGCGAGCGGTTGGAGTTGGGTGTCGCGGACCCGCACCAGGGCGAACTCGGCGGCCACGAAGAAGGCGTTCGCCGCGACGATGGCCACTGCGGCGGCAGCTTTGCCGGCGACGGCGGTGGCCTCCCCCCAGTAGCCGGTCATACGCCCACCTCTCCGAACATCGCGCGGAGGATGTCGTTCAGGGTGATCACGCCGGTC
>JBBQML010000456.1:0-4906 GCA_038328885.1 Verrucomicrobiota bacterium
TGGCCGCGTCGGCGCTGATGGGTTTGGGCGTCTGCCAGACGTTGCTTTCAAGCGGGAAGCGGCTGGGCAAACCGGCGAAAAGTTTCGCCGCCTTCTCCAGATTGGCGCGCTGCTGCTCTGCGGCGTCGGGCTTCGGCAAGTCGAGGTCCGGCTCGTCGGCATTATTGAGGAACGCCATCATCTGGTAATACTCGCGGTGCTGGATCGGATCGTATTTGTGCGTGTGACATTGCGCGCAGCCGACGGTCAACCCCAGCCACGTCGCGCCCGTGGTGAGAACGCGATCCGCCACCGCGTGAAAACGAAACTCCAGCGGATCGATGCCGCCCTCTTCGTTCAACATCGTGTTGCGATGAAAGCCGGTCGCGACGATCTGATCGAGAGTCGCGTTCGGCAGCATGTCGCCCGCGAGCTGTTCAATTGTGAACTGGTCGAACGGCATGTCGGCGTTCAGCGCCTTGATCACCCAATCCCGCCAGGGCCAGATGGTGCGCTGACGATCCTTCTCGTAGCCGTTCGAGTCGGCGTAACGCGCCAGATCCATCCAGCGCCGCGCCCAACGCTCCCCGTAGTGCTCCGAGGCCAGGAGACGGTCCACCAACCGCTCGTACGCGCCCGGCGAGGCGTCGCTCACGAACGCCTCGACTTCCGCGGGCGTCGGAGGAAGCCCGATCAGGTCGAGGGACACCCGGCGAACCAGCGTTCGTCGGTCCGCCTCGGGCGAAGGGGTCAGACCCGCATATGTCAGGCGCTCGCGGATGAAGTGGTCGATCGGGCTCCCCGGGGACGCCCCCGCCGATCCCTGCGGCGACGTCACGGGTAAAGGCGGGCGCTGCGGCGGGAGAAAGGCCCAATGAGGCCGATATTCCGCCCCGGCGGCTACCCACCGCCGGAGAATCTCCTTCTGCCCGGGGTTCAGCGGGTGCTTCGTCGCGGGCGGGGGCATGAGATCGTCTTCGTCCGCGGCGAACAGGCGCCTCACCAATTCGGATTCCTCCGGCTTTCCGGGCACCAGCGCGGGAGCACCGGACTTGGCGGGCCTCAGGACATCCTCCCGTGCGTCGAGTCGCAGCCCACCCTTTCGGGCCTTGTCGTCCGGCCCGTGGCACTTGAAGCAGTGGGCCGCGAGAATGGGTCGCACGTCGCGGAGGAAGTCGGGCGCAACGGGGGTGGCCGCCGGAGCCGGCGTGGTGGCGCTTGATCCCGGCGCAGTCAACGCCAGGAACAAAGGCAGGAACAGGGCGGAGGGGAGGTGGGGGCGCATGGCAGACGGTGGGGAGTCTGCCGAGGAAACCACGGCCGACAAGCCGGGGCATCGGTTCGTTTTGGCTTTGCCAGCCGGCCGCGCCCGCCCGGAAGCTAACGGCATGTCGGCCCCTCTCCCGGTGGTCATCGGCATCGACGGCGGAGCCACCTACAGTTATGGGGTGGCCGTCGACTTGTCGGGCCGTGCCCTGGCCGCGGCCAAGGCGGGCTCGCTGAATTTCTTTGGGACGAGCCTCCAGGAGGCGCGCCGCAGCCTGACCCAGATGATGCGGTCCCTGGAGACCTCGTTGCCGCTGGGCAACCACATCCTCCATACCGTGATCGGCAGCGCGGCCCTGTTCTTCGAAGCGACGCCGCGGGAGAAGGAATTGCTCTGCCGCGGCATCGTGCCGCTGGACGCGACCCGGCTCGTGAGCGACGTGATGACCGCGTATCACGCGGCCAGTCTGGGCCGGCCGGGGGTGCTGGTGGTCGGTGGCACAGGATCGAGTTTCCTGGCCCGCAACGAGCACGGGGAATACGCGCAGGTCGGGGCCTGGGGCCATTTGCTCGGCGACGAAGGGGGGGCCTACTGGATCGGACGGGAGTGCATCCGGGCGGCCATCGCCGCTTCCGAGGGAACGGGGCCGGCAACCTGCCTGCTCGAGGTCGTGCTCCGGTGGTTCGACGTGAAGGTGCTGACCGATATCGTGCCGATCATCTACCAGCCCCGCTATTCCAAGGACCGCTTTGCGGCGCTCGCGGGGTACGCCGCCCAGAACGCCGACTCGGGAGACCCGGTTTGGGTCGACGTCTGCGAACGGGCCGGCCGGGAGTTGGCCCGCCAGGCGGCAGCGGCGGTGCGCCTGGTCAACCTCCGGACCCGGCCCGTACCGCTCTGGTTGAACGGCTCGGTCGTCCACCTCAACCGCACCGTCCGGGAGAGTCTCTTCCGGGGGCTGCGTGCGGAACAGATCCCGTTCGTGGAGGAATCCATGCGTCTCGCGCCGATGCTCGGAGCGGCGGCCCTGGCCCTGGGCACGGCGGACGTTCTCGTCGACGATGACCTCGTGGAGCGATTGGCGACAACTTATGCCGCGGTGATCAATGCGGGGCCATCCGTGGCCGCTTGAGGGGCGCGCCGGGCAAAGGCACCTTCGCTGGCGCCGGCGACGCCCACGTCGCGGGATTGCGCACCCGGCTCAGCCTCTGACCGGGCCCGCGCGCGGCGCAGGCGGAGGGGCCAGACCCGCCGTGACCCGGATGATCTCCGAGAGAGGCGTGCGAGGGCGGAAGCCGGTCACCCGCTCCAGCTTGGTGAGGGAGGGACGCCGTCGCAGCATGTCCTCGAACCCTGGCGCGTAGGCCTCCTCGTAAGGCACCAACTCGAGGGTCGAGGAAGACCCGGTCGCGGCGATGACCCGGCGGGCGAGGTCGGCAATGGCGATCTCCTCGTCGTTGCCGACGTTGAAGACTTCCCCGGGCGCGTTGGGCGAACGTTGCAGCCGGATGAGTGCCTCGACGGTGTCGGAGACGAGGCAGAGGCAGCGCGTCTGCCGGCCGGTGCCGAAGACGCGGAGCGGCCGGCCGGCCCAGGCCGCCTCGATGAAACGTGGCAGCACCATGCCGTAACGCCCCGTCTGGCGCGGACCCACAGTGTTGAAGAGGCGGACGATCGTCACCGGCACCCCGTGCTCACGGGAACTGGCCAGCGCCAGGAACTCGTCCATGAGCTTGGAGCACGCGTAACACCACCGCACCAGATGGGGCGGGCCGATGAGGAGATCGTCCTCCTCCGCGAAAACCTCGCGCTGGCTCTTCCCATAGACCTCGGACGTCGAGGTAAACAGCAACGGCGTGCGGGCCGCCGCGGCGGTGCGCAGCAGCACCTCCGTTTCGGCCAGGTTGTTGTGGATGGTACGCACCGGGGACTGCACCACCAGGTCGACGCCCACCGAGGCCGCAAGATGGAAGACGTAGTCCGCCTCCCGGGTGAGAAGCTCGAGGCGCGAACACTCGGACAACCGACCCTCCACCACCTCCAGCCGGGGATCGGTGCGCACGGCCGCCAGGTTCTGCAGCGATCCGGTGGAGCAATCGTCGATGACCACAACGCGTCGTCCCTCGGCAAGCAGTCGCTCGACGAGGTGCGAACCGACGAACCCGGCGCCGCCGGTGACGAGCACGTGGGGACGACTCATGACGTGAGAACAGGGTAGTTGGGGCGTGGCGCGCCGAACAGCCTGCCATGCGGGTTCCTGGCGATACCCACCGCGCCGAGGACGTCACCCAGGCGGTATTCGGCGAACTCCTTCGGAAGGCGCCGGACCTCTTGCGACACCCCAAACTGGCCGGGTGGCTCTACGTTCCACCCTGACCCCCGCCTCGCTCGCCACCACCGCCTCGGTCTCCGGCCTCCTCCCAACCCCGGGTCTTCTGGCGCGCACTTTGGAACCCTTGCTGCTTGCCAAGAATTGGATCCTGTCCGGCTCTGTCGCGGCCCTGGCGCTGGCGGTGGCACCCGGTTTTCAGAGGGCCCCGGCCGCGTTCGGCGTGCCGGTCCAGGTGGCCTTTCCACCCGGGGCATCCTCCATCAGGGAGCCCCTCTCGCCCCGGACCGGAGACGCCGGGCCCGGCTGGAGTTGGGCTTCGGTCGAGGCGACCGACTACCGCGCCCTGGTCGCCAACCTCCGGGAGAGCGGGGCCCCGGAACGCCTGCTCCGCGACTTCGTCGCCCTCGATCTCGCGCGGCACTACGCCCAACGAGCCGCCGAACTCCGGCCAACGGGGAGCCCGCAGGCTCACTGGAAGAAGCCGGTCAACCCTGACCGCGACGCTGAGAGCGTCCAGAAACTGAGTGAACTCGATTGCGAACGTATGGCCGTCCTGCGGAGCCTTTTCGGCCCCAACATTCGCCCCAACGACGCCTGGAGCCTCGCGTTCGGCGGCTTCGATCACGACGCCGTGCGGTTCGCTTGGCTGCCACCCGAAGCCCTCGACCAGGTCCTCGCCATCCTCCAATCGAGCCTGGACCAGGAGACCAAGGAAAACAGCACGCCGGGGATCCGGCAGGTTCGCCCCGAGGAGGAGCAACGCCGGTTGGAGCAAGGCGTCGCCGCGTTGAAGGACATCCTGACCGACGAACAGCTCGGGGAGTTCCGCCGCCGAGAGGACCCGAAGACCCAGCAGATCCGAACGATGACCCGGCACTGCAATCTCTCCGCCAAAGATTTCCAACTCATCGCACCGCTGCGGGAGCAGCTTGTCCATCGACCTGCCGTCACCTTGGACGACGTGCGAGCGCTGGAGCAGGAGGTTTCCGGCGTCCTGGGGTCTACCAAGGCGCGCGACTTCGTCCGAGGCCTCGACCATACCTACATCTTCGCCCTCCGGGTGACCGGGCACCTGGGGCTTCCTGCCGACGTCGCCCACCGGATCTACGAGCTCAAGCAGGAGGCCATGGCATCCGCCGCGACCCTCGAGAGTTCCTCCGGGATCGCCGAGCCGGATCGTACCCGTCAACGCCAGGAAATCGCCGAGCGCACCACGCGCGAGATGAAGGGTCTCGTCGGCGACGAGGGATTCCGTGCCATCCGCGCGGACTGGCCCTTCTGGCTCAATCTTCAGAAGCCCGGTTCGGTGCCATCGAATCGGCGGAAAC
>JBBQML010000457.1:0-4904 GCA_038328885.1 Verrucomicrobiota bacterium
TGAGCATCTTCATCAACAAGGACTCCCGCGTCATCACGCAGGGCATCACCGGCAAGACCGGCCAGTTCCACACCAGGGGCCGGGCACAAGGAACAGCATCCCCACACCTGGCGCGACGCGACCACCCGGGCGGTCAAGGGCGCCCTCAAGCAGGCCAGGGCCAAACCCGCCGAGATCGCGGCCATCGGCGTCAGCGGCCAGCAGCACGGGTTTGTGCCCCTCGACGCGGCCGGGGAGGTGATCCGGCCCGCGAAGTTGTGGTGCGACACCAGCACCGCGGCCGAATGCGCCGAAATCACCGCCGCGCTGGGCGGCCCGAAGGCAACGCTCAAAGCCTTGGGCAATGCCGTCCTGCCGGGGTTCACCGCCGGCAAGATACTCTGGCTGAAGAAGCATGAGCCCACGAACTTCGCGCGCCTGGCCACCGTGCTGTTGCCCCACGACTACCTCAACTGGTGGCTCACCGGGAACCGGTTCATGGAGTACGGCGACGCCTCGGGAACCGCCCTCATGGACGTTCGCCGACGCCGGTGGAGCGAAGCGGCCGTGCGGGCGATCGATTCGAACCTGATGGGCAAGCTGCCCACCCTCTCCGGAAGCGACGAGCCCGCAGGCCAACTCACCGCCGCCACCGCCGCCCAACTGGGCCTCAACCCAGGGGTCCTCGTCAGCGCCGGCGGCGGCGACAACATGATGGGGGCCATCGGCACCGGAAACACCCGCGCCGGGGTCGTCACCGCCAGCTTCGGCACGAGCGGAACCATCTACGCCTGCACCGAAAAACCGGTCGTCGATCCCGCCGGCGATATCGCCGCCTTCTGCGATTCCACGAATCGGTGGCTGCCGCTCCTGTGCACGATGAATGTCACCGTGGCCACCGAGATGGTGAGGCGGGATTTCGGCCTGGACCACGCCGGCTTCGAGAAGGCGGCAGCGAAGGCCCCCGCCGGGGCCGACGGCCTGATGCTCCTGCCCTACCTGGAAGGCGAACGGACCCCGAATGTTCCGGATGGCACCGGCGTGTTCTTCGGCATGCGGCCGAAGACCTTCACGGCCCCCCATTTCGCCCGGGCGGCCCTCGAAGGAGTGACCCTCGGGATGAACTACGGACTGCTCCGGATGGGACAGCTCGGCGTCCAGGCGACCCAGGTTCGCGCCACGGGTGGCGGCGCCCGTTCCAAGCTCTGGCGCCAGGTGATGGCCGATGTTTTCCAGGCGGAGGTGGTTACCCTGAAGGTCGCCGAAGGCGCCGCTTACGGCGCCGCCCTGCAGGCGCTGTGGTGCTGGCTCCGCTCCCGCGGTGAAAACGCGCGGATCGAGGATCTGACGGACCGCTTCGTCAGCCTGAACACCGCTGAGACCACCACGCCCCGCAAGGAAAACGCGGCGGTCTACCAGGACCTTCAGGCCCTGCAGAACGAACTGAGCCGCGGGCTGCGCCCGGCGTTCGCCCTGCACCGGCGATTGGTCGGCGGCTAAGCCGCGCCACCTGCGAACCCCACCGAAGCCAGGACGCGAGCCCTCCGACCGAACGGATCCCACCAGGAGTCGGAACGCTGAATCCACGATGAGCTCAGCTGTCTCGCCCTCGGAACATCCCCCGGCCCCGGCCCCGCCACCCCCACGCCAGCCCCGGCTTCGGCGTTACGCAGGAATCTACGGGGCCTTCTGGCGCAACTCGCTCGTCCGCGAACTGGGCTTCAAGATCAACTTCCTCCTCTGGATCGTCGTCGAACTGCTCTGGTTCGCCCTCCAACTCGGGTTCATGGCGGTCATCTACAGTCACACCGACCGCATCGCCTCCTGGACCAAATGGGAGGTGGTGTTCCTGGTGGGCGCCAACCACTTCATCCAGCAGCTCTTCACCGGGCTGTTCCTGAACAACTGCGTGAAGTTGTCGGAGAACGTCCGGAGCGGGGCCCTGGATTTCCTCCTGCTGATGCCCGCCAACGCGCGGTTCCTGATCTCCCTGCGGCACGTCGACTTCGGCGCCTTCGTCAACGCCGGCTCGGCGGTCGCCGTCATGTTCTACGCCGGCTGGCAACTCAGCCTCACGCCCAGCCCCGCGCAGCTCCTGGGTTTCGGCCTGCTCCTGCTCGTCGGACTCTCGGTCCACTACTCGGTCATGTACGCGCTCGCCTGCATCAGCTTCTGGACCGTCCGCGCGCAGGGCATCGTCTGGGGATACTACAACCTCTTCCAGCTCGCGCGACTGCCGGACGAGGCGTTTCGCGGCACGTTCCGAGCCGTTTTCAGCTTCATCATCCCTGTGCTGCTGGTGAGCAACGTCCCGGTGAAGGTGCTGATCGCGAAGGTCGGGTCACCTTTCGAGATGTTGTGGCTGGTGGGCCTCAGCGGGGTGCTGTTCCTCGCCTCGGAGATCTTCTGGCGCTGGTCGGTCCGACACTACGCCAGCGCCAGTTCGTGAGGCGCCCCCCCGGGGAGGTCTCAATGCAACCGTGAAGCCACCTCATGCAGGAGGCCCTCGTACTCGCGCACATGCCGGCGGGCCAGCGACTGCTCGTCCTCTGACGGGGATCCTGGCTCACGGACGATGTAGCTGCGGCAGCGCAGGAGATAGAAGTCGCCGCTCTGAGGCGTGATCTCGACCTTGAGCCGCGTGCGAACCTCCACCCCGCCCCAACTACCGTAGGTGGCGATCTGCCGACGCGTGGCCGGACGCTCGAACACCATCAGTTCCGGAAGCCCGGCCGCGACCGCAAAACCAGCGGCGGTGAACACCGATTCGACGGTCTCCCGCACCGTTCCCAAGGTCTCGCCCTGGACTCCCACCGTGGCCAACGTGCCGCTGGCCAACGCCTGGTTGCCTTTGGACAGTTCAGCCCAGTCCTGCTCCGCCAGGGTCGGTTCGGGCTTCGGGGACTTCGAAGCGCAACCCGACCCCGGGCCGGCGACCCCCAAGGCGAAGCACAATAAGAAGGGGCCCAGGCCCTTGCGCAATTCGAGGATGAACGTCGAGGTCATGGTGAATCTCCCAGGTCCCTGCCGGTGGGCACGGAATCAACGCGCACCGTCGGTGTCTCACCCCTTGGTCCGCAACTGGATCACCTTCAGATCCGAGGAATCGATCTCGATGCTGTGGGTCTCGATATCGGGATCCTCCCGCAGCGCCCGGTGAACAATCCGGCGGTCAAAGGCGCTCATGGGCTCCAACTCGATCACGTCACCCCAGCGCCTGACCTTCTCCGCCGCCGCGAGCGCCTTCTGGACCAGTTCATCGCGGGCTGCCGCGCGATACCCTGCCACGTCAAGGGTCACCTTCTGTGCATGATCGTCCTCCTTGTAGAGAATCCGGTTCAGCACAAACTGGAGCGCGGCGAGCGTCTGTCCCTTGCGGCCGATCAGCCGGCCGGAGTCCTCGGTGACGATGTTGAGCATCAGCCCACCCTCGAACTCCCGCTCCTCCAGGGTCGCCTCGAAACCCATCTGATGCAGAAGTTCCGCCAGCTTCGTCTTCGGGTCGTGGGTCATAGAAAATCGCTAAAAGGGGAGGATCCGTCGCGCGACTCGCTAGTTGCGGGCAGGACTGCCCCCCTGCCCCTGGCCGAGACGAGGTTGCTTGGGACGCGGCCGACGGCCGGGCTGCGGTCCCGCGGGGGGCCCGCCGGACGGCGCGGCGGGGACCACCTTCGAATCCTGCGCACGAGTGAGTTTCATCTGCAGAATCGAGAGCAGGTTCGACACCGACCAGTAAAGCGTCAAGCCGGCCGAAAAATTGTACAGGAACACCATGAACATCAGCGGCATGTACTTCATGATCTTCTGCTGGGCCGGGTCCATGGTCGGGGACATCGGTTGCAGCCGCGCCTGCCAGAGCATGGTCATTCCCATGAAGATCGGCAGCGGGTTGATCGGGAAGTTCAGGCCCGGGATCATGGCGACGGTGTCGGTCTGCGACAGGTCGAAAGCCCACAGAAACGACGCGCCCCGCAACTCGATCGCCGTCTGCAGCATCGAGTAGAAGCCGAGCAGGATCGGAAACTGGATCAGGATGGGCAGGCAGCCGGACGCGGGGTTCACCTTATTCTCCCGCCAAAGCTCCAGCATCTTCTGGTTCAGCTTCGTCGGGTTCTCCTTGTACTTGGCCTGCAGTTCCTTGATCTGCGGCTGCAACGCCGCCATGCGCTTCGACATTCGTGCCGAGGACTTCATGAGCGGCCAGAACAGCAGCCGCACGATGACGGTGATCGCGATGATCGCCAGGGCGTAGGACAGCCCCAAACGGTGGAACCCGTTCATGGCCAGCAACAGCCCCCGTGCGAAGAAGCCGCTGAATCGGCCCCCGAAGTAGTTGTCGAAGCCCATCACCACGTCGGCGTTGTTCCCCAGGCTCGAAATCGTGCCGTACTCCTTCGGCCCCACGTAGAGGTCGAATTCCCGCACCCGCTCCTGCTGCGGTGGCAGTTCCTCCGCCCCGTACACGAGCGCCCCCTGGAAGCCGGCGATCGGAGCGGTGCCGGGCAGGTGCGTCCCCGCAGGCAATTCGATGTGGCGGGCGTACACCCGCGCGTTCCGGTCCCGCGGGAAGACGATCGTCGCGAAGAACTGGTTGTGAACCGCCGCCCAAACCGTGTTCGTGCGTTCGCTCAGATATTCCGCCTTCGGGGTGCCAGGGATGCAGCCCAAGGTCCGGTTGGCAAACCAGGCCTCGGCGATGTGCTCGTTCCCGTTGCCGTCGTAGTCGAACAGACCGAGGTACATCGAGTTCTCCTCGCGATGCAAGGGAGCCGCGGTCCCGAACACCCACTCCTGCGCCGGTACCAACCGGGGGCTGCCCGACCAGTTCTGGATCCGCGTGGTCGCATGCACCACATGGTTCGTGCCCAGGCGGAATTCCTTCACGACCCGAAGACCCTCCGAGAGCTCGCGTCGCGCGATGACCA
>JBBQML010000458.1:0-4898 GCA_038328885.1 Verrucomicrobiota bacterium
AGATGGTTGACCGGTTGCGGCAGTGCGGTCGCCTGATCCTCTCCGCGCCCACGGCGTCGGGGAAGTCGACCCAGGTGCCCCGGATACTGTTGCGCCACGGTCTCCTGGGCGACGGTCAGGCGGGATCTGGGGGGAACACTACCCGCGGCTGAAATCGGAACTGCAGCGGAAGTACCCCAAGCACGAATGGCGTTGAGACCTCGACGGGCAGCCGAACCAGAAAGCGCTTCGCGTCGTCGTGAGAGCTGACTAAGACTGCGGTGTGCCCGAAGCGGACCTGCCACCCGTGCCCGACCCGATGGACGTGCCGGCGGACGACGCGATCATCGGCCGTGCGTTCCGCTGGTCGATCGGGGTTCTGCTCGTGCTGTTCCTGATGGTGGTCCTGGTGGTTCTGGCCGGACGGCGGGGGGTGCCTTCGGCCTCGCTGCCCCCGGCGGCTCTGCAGCCCCCCCGCCAGATCCGCGCGGAGGGATCCGCCGCCATCCCGGAAGTGCGGTTCGAGGACGTGACGCGGTTGGCCGGCGTCACCTTCGAGCATTACAACGGCGCCGGCGGGGACAAACTCCTCCCGGAAACCATGGGGTCCGGGGTTGCCTTCTTCGATTACGACGGCGACGGCGATCCGGACCTGCTGTTCGCCAACGGCGCCTCCTGGCCATGGGCTGCACCGGCGGAGCGACGAGACGTCGGTCCCGCGCTGTATCGCAATGACAACGGCCACTTCAGCGACGTCACCGCCGGCTCAGGGCTCGGGGAGGCGCGGTTCCAGGGCATGGGCGTGGCTTGCGGGGATATCGACAGCGACGGGCGGGTGGACGTTTTCCTGACGGGAGTGGGTGACCAGCGGTTGTTTCGGAACCTGGGGGGAGGGCGGTTCGCCGATGTGACCGCGGAGGCGGGGGTGCAGGCCGCCACGAATGGTTGGAGCACGAGTGCGGCCTTCCTGGACTACGACCGCGACGGCGACCTCGACCTCTTTGTCTGTCAGTACGTGAGTTGGACCCGGGAGATTGATTTCGAGGTCGACTACCGGTTGGTGGGTCTGGGCCGGGCGTATGGGCCGCCCATGAATTTCCCGGGATCGTTCCCGTTGCTCTACCGCAACGAAGGCGGCGGTCGGTTTACCGACGTCTCCGCCGAGGCCGGGGTCCAAGTCCGCAACAAGGCGACCGGGCAGGCGATGTGCAAGTCGTTGGGGGTGGCCCCGGTGGATTTCAACAGTGATGGCTGGATCGACCTCATCGTGGCCAACGACACCGTGCAGAACTTCGTGTTCTCGAACCGCTGGGACGGGACCTTTGCCGAGGTGGGGGCCGAATCCGGGCTCGCGTTCGACACCTTTGGCGGAGCCCGCGGGGCGATGGGCATCGACGCCGGGCGATTCACGGAAGACGAGAGCCTGGGAATCTCGATCGGGAACTTCGCCAACGAGATGCTGGCGTTGTACGTGAACCAGCCCGAGGCGCTCATCTTCGCCGACGAGGCGATCGCCCAGGGGGTTGGTGCGGCGAGTCGGCTCTCGCTCACCTTCGGCGTCTTCTTCTTCGACTACGACCTGGATGGCTGGCTCGACCTCCTCACCGCCAATGGCCACATCGAGAACGAGATCAACCGCGTCCAGGCGAGCCAGCATCACCGGCAGCCCGCCCAACTGTTCTGGAACACCCGCGGAACACGGCGCGCGGGCGGGTTCGTTCCGGTGGCGCCCACGCACGCCGGACAGGATCTGTTCCAGCCCATCGTAGGCCGCGGCTCGGCCTACGCCGACATGGACGGGGACGGCGATCTGGACGTGGTGATCACCCAGAATGGCGGGCATCCGCTGCTGTTGCGGAACGACCTGCGGCTGGGTCACCAGTGGCTCCGCATCCGGTTGACGGGTTTGCGCAGCAACCGGGACGGCATCGGCGCCCGCGTGCGCGTGCGGTCCGGAACCCACACCCAGTGGCGCCAGGTGATGCCGACGCGCGGCTACCAGTCGCAGTCGGAACTGCCGGTGACATTTGGCCTCGGGGTGGCCCGGCGGGTTGACGAGGTGGAAATTGTCTGGCCGTCGGGGATACGCCAACGCCTCGCGGCGGCGGAAGTGCGTCTCAACGCGCTGAACGTCATCCGCGAGCCGGCGTACTGACACCCCTAGTCCGCGGGCAGCGAGATGACAGAATTCGCTGCGTTTGTGCCGAGTTTGCCGGTCAGCGTGGCGGTGGGGGGCGTGCCGACGGGGTTGATATTGTAGGCTTCACCGGCCAGAGGCTTGGGCCACCCGTCGTAGGCCTTCAGGTCCTCGGAACTGGGGGTCTCACCGCTGGCCTTGCTGTTCTCCAGAGCCCAGAGGTTCTTGGCGGCATCGATCTTGCGGAGGTTCTGCTGGATCATGCTCGAGCGAGCCCTCTCCTGGCTCTTGGTGATGTTCGGGATGATCGCCACGGCCAGCAGGCCGATGATGGCGACCACGATCATGATCTCAATCAGCGTAAAGGCGGAACGGCGTGCGGTTCTTACTTTCATGATGGCTGGCCCGCACCGCCCGGGGGCGGCTGCACGGGCGCGAATCAGTTTCGGTAGGTTCAGGCGTCAAACTAGGTTCGGCCGGCGGCGGCAGTCAATCGGAACACCGGCACCCGGACAAAGTTGCCCCCGGCACGGCTGGACGGGCGTTCGCCGGACCACCGGGGGCTGACGCAGGTTGCCATGTGGGGGCGCGGTAACTACGGTCGGCTCGGTGAAATCGTTCGAGGTCCCTGCCCTTGCCCCCGGGGGTGCGAACCCTGCGCCGGGCACTCTGGCTCTGGCGGGGTCGCTGCCGGCCCCCGCGCCCGAACCCGGGCCCCTGCGGCGTCCTGGTGGCGCGGGCAGCCCGGCCCGCCCGACCTTCGCGCTTCACACCCTCGCGCCCCTCCGTGAGCCCGCCCCGGTCCCTCCCCTTGCAGGCATCGCACTGCGGCGCATCGGGTACGGGCCCCGTCCCGGAGACCTGGAAGCCTTTGAAGAACTGGGTCCGGACGACACCTCGCGTTTGGAGGCTTTCGTCGAACAACAGCTCCATCCGGAAGCCCTCGACGACTCCGAGGTCGAGTCGAGGTTGGTGGCGGGTAAGTTCCGCGCGCTCAACAAGACCTTCGACCAACTTTGGGCGGACCATCACGTCGGCCCCGTCGGTGGGCCTCAGCCCGGCGGACCCGACCGCTTGCTGCCGTACTGGGAGACCGAACGTTCCACCTTCATCCGGGCGATCTACAGCCGACGCCAGTTGGCCGCCGTCATGGCCGACTTCTGGCACAACCACTTCAACGTCTTCGGCGCGGACTTCTGGTCGGCGCCTGTCTGGGTGAGCTACGACCGCGACGTCATCCGGGCGAATCTCCTCGGGAATTTCCGGCGTTTCCTGGAGGAGGTTGCGGTCAGTTTCCCGATGATGGTTTTCCTCGACGGGTTCGGGAACACGGTGTCCGGCCCGAATGAGAACTTCGCCCGCGAACTCTTCGAACTCCACGGCCTGGGCGCGGAGAACTACCTCGGAGTGAAACGACAGGAGGAGGTCCCGGAGGACGCCACGGGGCATCCGGTCGGGTATGTGGACGACGACGTGTACGAGACCACCCGCGCGTTCACGGGTTGGGGGATCGATTTCGTCACCGGGAAGTTCCAGTACTTCCCTGAGCGCCACGATCGGTTCCAGAAATTCATCCTCGGCAGGTTCGTGCGGTCCGACCAGTCCGCCCTCAAGGATGGCCGCGACGTCCTCGACCTCATCGCCGGTCATCCCGGCACGGCGCGCTTCATTTGCAGAAAGCTCTGTCGCCGGTTCATCGCGGACGACCCGCCGCAGCGGATCGTGGACGAGGCGGCCGCAGTCTTCCTGGCGCAGAAGGATGCGCCCGACCAGATCCGCCAGGTGCTGCGCACCATCCTGAGGTCGGCGGAGTTCCGCACCACCTGGGGCCAGCGGGTCAAGCGGCCCCTGGAGTACATCATCAGTTGCTTCCGCGCCGTGAACGCCGAGCTCAGCTTCGAGTTGTACCACCAGCCTTCCGAGTACTTCATGGCGCTGGTCGGCCAGTCCGGGCATCCCCTCTTCCGGTGGCCGACGCCCGATGGCTACCCCGACACCCGGGAAAAATGGCTCGGCAGCAACGCGTTCGTGGCGCGCTGGAACATGTCCAACTGGCTCAACGAGGTGAAGAACTGGTGGGACCGGTCCTACCAGCCATTCGATCCGTTCGTCCAGATGCCGCCTGACGTGCAGACGGCCACGGACGTGGTCGATTTCTGGACCCGCCGGATCCTCGGACGCCCGATGGCACCCGCGGCGCGGCAGGAGGTCATCGAGTTCATGGCGCGTGGACGCGATCCCGGGTTGGTGTGGCGCGGGTTCACGGACGAGGCGGTGCGGGAACGCGTCTGGGGGACCCTGGCGTTGATCATGGCCTCACCCGACAACCTCCTCCTCTAGCCTGTTCCCCATGCCTGATTCCCGGCCATTTCCCGAGCCCCTCCGCGATGGGCCGTGCACGGAGGCCGCCCGATGAACCCGCTCGCCCTGTCCACTTCGAGACGGGGCTTCCTGACGGGATGCTCGGCGGCGGCAGCGGCCTATGCCGGGTCGCGGATGGGTTTCCTGGGGTTTGCCACGGGGCGGTCCCCGGTCACCGCCGCGACCAACCGCGAGACGCTGGTCGTCGTGTTTCTCCGCGGCGGCGTGGATGGACTCAGCCTGGTTCCGCCGATCGCCGGGGATGATCGTGGCTTCTACGAGGCGGTCCGCCCACGCCTGAGAATCCCCACGACCGGACCGGGAGCGGCGCTGCCGCTGAACGATCAATTCGGAATCCATCCCTCGGCGGCCGCGCTCCGGACCCTGTTCCAAGGGGGGCGCCTGGCGATCGTGCATGCCG
>JBBQML010000459.1:0-4891 GCA_038328885.1 Verrucomicrobiota bacterium
GCAGTGGGAGAGTTACTTCGCGGAGTCGGCCGGGACGAGTTTCCAGACGGCGCCGGTGCGGTCGACCAGGCCGGCGCGTTGCGAAGTGAGGAGGTAGAGCTCACCCTGGGCGTCCTCGCCGAACGCGGTCACATAGAGTCCCAGCTTCAGGTCGGGGTGGGAGGCCACTGGGAGGGGAGCCATGCTCCACCTCGCGTTGGCGGCGCCGGTCTCCGGGCGGTGGGCGATGAACAGGCGGCCGTCCGCCATCGCCCATTGACGGCTCCAATCGGCGAATACGTACTGACCCTCGAGATGCGGGAGCGCGTGACCGCGGTACACATGGCCACCGGTGACACTCAGGCCGCCGGCGTTCGGGTCCGTCGGGAACGCGTTGAGATTCTTGTACTCGAGGATGGGATCGAGGAACGCCGCACGGTCGGAGGGCTCCATCACCTCGACGGCGTCGATCTTGCCTGGGTTCCTGGGGTCGAAGGGATGCCGGCCCTCGCGCTGTCGCCAACCGTAGTTGCCGCCGCGGCGAATGAGGTTGATCTCCTCGAACCGGCCCTGACCGACGTCGGCGGCGAAGAGTTCCCGCTGGCCGCCGCGATCGAATGCAATGCCCCACGGGTTCCGGATGCCCCACGCGAAAATCTCCGGTTGGGCCCCGGTCTGGCCGACGACCGGGTTCTCGGAGGGTATGCCGTAGGCGCGGCCATCCGCGGGGAGGTCGACGTCGATTCGCAGGATCTTGCCCAGGAGCGTGGTGAGGTCCTGGCCGTTGCCAGTCGGGGCGCGGTCGAAGCCCTCGTCGTGGGCATTGCCCCCGTCACCGACGCCCACGTAAAGGAAGCCGTCGGGACCGAAGGCGAGTCGGCCGCCGTTGTGGTTGAAGTAGGGTTCGTCGATCTGGAGGAGCAGGCGCTCGGTGGCGGGATCAGCCTTCGAGCGGTCGGCGGCGGCCGTGAATTCGCTGAGGTGGCTGGTATGGTCCCAGTTCGTCGGGCACGAGGCACGGCGGACGGCGCTGTAGTAGACGTAGAGCTTTCCGTTGTCGGCGAACTTCGGATGCAGGGCGAGCCCGAGCAGGCCCCGCTCGTCGAAGCCGCTCTTCAACCGCGTGAGCCTCGAGCGCAGGTCGAGGAAAGGTTCGGGCCGGCGTTGGCCGTTGGCTTCGATCAGGTGGACGATACCCACCTGGTCGGCGACGAGCAGGCGGCGTGCGTCGAGAGAAGTGAGGACTGTGGGCGACACGAAGCCGTCGGCGATCTTCACCAGCGATTGTCGCGGGGGTTCCTGGGCGGTGGCCTGGCGAAGGAGAGGCGGGCAGAGGGCCAGAACGACGACCAGGAACGGCACCAGACATGCCGATGGGGCCGGACGGGGGCGGTCGGCAGGGACGTACGTGGGGGCGGGCACGGGCGCGGAAGGTACAGGTCTCCCGGGCGGTTACAAGGCCCCGGCGTGGGGTCATGCCGTAGCGGTGCCGCCAGGAGTTGTCGGTGACCGAATACCAAAGCGCCGCCTCACGAGGCTCCTCGGCGCACTCCAGGATAGGTAGCGCGCTCCCGCGATCGTGAGATCGGAAGGGGGCGAAGGGCGTTACGGCCGGACCAGTCGGAAATGCAGCGCGTCGTTGGTGACGCCGTAGATGCGGTTGACGGTGGTGCCTGTGCCAAGAAGTTGCTCCAACGTGGTCCACTGAACCAGATCGGCCGAGGACTGAATCAGAATGTCTTCCCCTTGCTTGGTGTTGAACTGGAGCTTCACCTGTTCGACGGTAAGGGATAATTCGGCCGGGGGCATGCTCGCCGGGTCACTCGGGTCGCTGCCCGCCCGGATCTCCGAGAAATCGGTATAGCCGTCACCATCGGTGTCCTTCTTGGTCGGATCGGTGCCGTGCGCGTACTCGTCCGCGCAAACGAGAAGATCGCCATCCGGATCGTCCGTTGGGCCGTACGCACCGACGTTCCCGAAGTATTGGATCTCCCACTGGTCAGGCAGCCCATCGAGGTCGCTGTCGCCCGAGAAGGGTCCGACCCCGTCCGCCGCTCCGGGTCCGCCGAAGGCGCCCATGTCGTTCCGTGCCGTCCCCCGGGAGGGACGGACGGCCACACCCTCGACCGCGGGGTCATTGAAGGCGGCGGCGGGGTGTCCCGTGTCGATGCAGGGCGAGCCGGTGAGAAGTTCCAGGGTCAGCGGATTGAACACGGGATTCTGGGCCTTGTTGTTGTTGCCCGTGGTGGTGTTACTGGTGAAGCGCGGCGTGGTATTGATAACCCTCACCGCGCTGTTCTTTGATCCTTCGACTCGACAATACGTGAGAAAAGAGCCGGGCGCACTCTCATTGAAAAAAATCCCCTGCCAGCCCGTCGAGCCGGTCTCCGGCTGAAATACGATAGGACTGCTCAGTGAGCCGTCGGCTCGCAGGACCCCGGCCACCTCAAAGACGTAATTGCCGAGAAATCGAACATCCACGCCGGGTTTGATTTCCAAACTGGCAACGAAGATATCGCCATCGATAAGGTAGGGACTGCCCGCAACACGGCACCGGTCTCGCCTCGTCGTGGTCGGGGGGGCGCTACGAACGCGGCAGATAGATAACCAGATCCGCCCAGTCACGGTTGGCGGCTTCGCGCCAGAACTCCACGAGCAACCAGGCTTGGGCGCAATAGGCGATGCGCGAGGCGAGCCGCCGGACGAGGCTTATCAGCCCGTTGAAGAAGTCTGGCCGCCGGCCGGAGCAACGCAAAGGAACCCCGAAAAGGCAATGAAGGCGCCGTGTGACCACGGCGACTACGGGACAGGAGCACCGAAAGGCCAATGGCGCCGTGTGACCACGGCGACTACGGGGCAGGAGCCCCGAAAGGCCAATGGCGCCGTGTGACCACGGCGACTACGGGGCAGGAGCACCGAAAGGCCAATGGCGCCGTGTGACCACGGCGACTACG
Source organism: Verrucomicrobiota bacterium (assembly GCA_038328885.1). Lineage (GTDB taxonomy): Bacteria > Verrucomicrobiota > Verrucomicrobiia > Limisphaerales > CAIMTB01 > CAIMTB01. The sequence goes on from JBBQML010000459.1 coordinate 2,934, forward strand.
GGACAGGGGGCTTTTTAAACAGGCTGCTGGGGTTCTAGTTCGCGCTCGATGCGTTCCCAGCCGTAGCGGACCACCGCTTCCGCCTGGTCGCGCGTCACCAAGGGGTAGGTCTCGATGAAGTAGCTGATGGTCAACCCATCAGCCAGGTAGTCGAAGAGGGTCGCCACCGGCAGTCCGGTCCCGCGGAAAACCGGCAGGCCGCCGAGCACCCCTTCGCGACTTTCCACGAGTCCTCCGGCTGATTGGCGCGCCACAGTCTGCTGAGTCATAACGAGCGCAGTATAAGGCGGGGGCCCGGTCCGCCAATGATAATGGGGCCAGGTGGGGGCGGCTACCAGGGCAGACTGAACGTCTTGACGTAGCTGTAACCCTTGATGCCCTCGATGACGCCTTCCTTGATTCCCAGGCCGCTGTCTTTGATGCCACCGAACGGGCTGCTCTCGATCCGGTACCCGGGGACCTCGTTGATGTTCACGGTGCCGCAGCGGAGGGTGCGGATGGCCTTGAGCGCGCTCGGCAGGCTGGTGGTCACCACCCCTGAACTGAGCCCGTAGGCCGTGGAGTTCGCCAACTCGAGGGCGTCGTCGAGATCCCTCACCGTGAGGATGGGCGCCAGGGGACCGAAGCTCTCGCTGACGACCATGCGACAGTCGCGTGGGACGTTGGCGATGACGGTGGGTGGCATCAAGGCGCCCTGACGCTCGCCGCCGATCAGGACACGGGCGCCCATCGCGACGGCCTCCCGGAGCACGGTCTCGAGGTGGATGGCGGAGGCCTCGTCAATCACGGTGCCGACCCGGGTGCTCTCGGCCAGGGGATCTCCGCACAGGTAGTCGGCGGTACGAGCGACGAGGCGTCGGGTGAATTCGGGGGCGATGCTCTCCTGGACGAGGATGCGTTTCACGGCCGTGCAGCGTTGCCCTGAGTTACGGTAACTGCCCTCCGCCGCGAGGGTGACAGCGAGCTCCAGGTCGGCGTCGTCGAGCACGATCAGCGGGTCGTTGCCGCCCAACTCGAGGACCAGTTTCTTGTAGCCGGCGGTCGCGGCGATGCGTTTCCCCACCGCGACGCTGCCGGTGAAGGCCACGACCTCCACATCGGGGTGTTGGACGAGGGGTTCGGCGACCTCGGCGGTCGGGCCGAGCAGGACGCTGAGCATCGGCCCGGGCAGTCCGGCGGCATGGAGGAGTTGGGCGAACTTGAGGGCGGTGAGGGGGGTCTTCTCGGAGGGCTTGAGGATCAGCGGGGTGCCGGCCGCCACCGCGGGGCCGACCTTGTGGGCCACCTGGTTGAGCGGGTGGTTGAACGGCGTGATGGCGACCGCGCAACGCAGGGGTTCCCGCGTGGTGAAGATCTTGCGGGCCTTGCCCTGGGCCGAGATGTCACAGGAGAAGATCTGCCCATCATCCCTCAATGCCTCCATGGCCGCGAATCGCAGGACGTCGACCGTGCGGCCGACCTCGTAACGTCCTTCGCGCAGCGCCAGGCCGGCCTCGCTGGCGATGGTGCGGGCGAATTCCTCCCGCCGAGTTTCGAGCGACGCGAGGGCCTTGAGCAGGATTTCCGAGCGCTGGTAGCGGGTGGGGGTGTCGCGGAACGCGACGGCGGCTGCGACCGCCGCGTCGGTATCGGCGCGGGAGGCCAAGCCCACCCTCCCGACGATCTCGCCGGAGAAGGGGCTTCGGACGGTCAGAGTTTGGGTGAAGGCGACGGGTTGGCCGGCGACGCAACAAGGGAAGGGCATGAGGTCGGAGGTCGGAGGTCGGAGGTCGGAGGTCGGAGGTCGGAGGTCGGAGGTCGGAGGTCGGAGGTCGTAGGACGGAGGTCGTTGGTCGGCGGGCGGTGGTCGGAGGGCGGAGGGCGGAGGGCGGACGGCGGAGGGCGGAGGGCGGAGGTCGGAGGTCGGAGGTCGGAGGTCGGAGGTCGGAGGTCGGAGGTCGGAGGTCGGAGGTCGGAGG
>JBBQML010000460.1:0-4871 GCA_038328885.1 Verrucomicrobiota bacterium
GGGGGGCGTGGCAGAAGGCGGCAAAATCCTCCTCGAACCGGGCGACGAAGGGGCCACCGGCAAACGCGCAGGTATCCAGCACCTCCCCGATCGCCGCTTCGAGTTCGGCGCGGAGGGGGCGGTGGTGGAGTTGGAGGTCCAGGAACGGGACGTTCATGACGGTATCTGCGAATTGCTCCGGCACACGCGGAGATGGAATAGTGACGTTTCAACCCCAACGGTCAACAGCGACCACGGGGGGCATTGGCTCACGCGGTGGCGCGGAGAGCGCCGAGGGGAAACGGTTCCCAGGGCGGGATCCGGCCTCCCTCCCAAGGGCAACCGGGTCTTCTCCGCGCGCTCCGCGCCTCCGCGTGAGCCCACTCCGCATCTGGGTTCTCGAGCCATTGCCATTCAGTCGGCAGAATCGCCCCGTTCCTGAAGCACCCTTTTTCGCAGAATGCGGGCAGGGTTGCCGGCGACGACCGCATCGTCGGGGACGTCCCGGGTTACGACGGCGCCCGCGCCGATGACGGCGCGTTCGCCGATGGTGATGCCGCCCAGGATCGTGGCGTTGGAGCCGATCGAGGCGCGGCGCTTGACGAGGGTGGGGATGCACTTCCAGTCCGCTTCGCCCTGGGGGCTGCCGTCCTCGTTGGTGGCCCGGGGTTGGAGATCGTTGATGAACATCACGCCGTGTCCGATAAAGACCTCGTCCTCGATGGTCACGCCGCTGCAGATGAACGTGTGGCTGGAGATTTTGCAGCGACGGCCGACGCTGGCCTGCTTCTGGATCTCGACGAAGGTCCCGATGCGGGTGTCGTCACCGATCTCGCAGCCGTAGAGGTTGATGAAGGCGGCTAGTCGAACGCCGGGTCCGAGGCGGACATCGGGTGAGATCCGCACGAAGTCGCCAGTGGGAGCTGACATGCAGGGGTCTGGGCTCGGACGAGGTTCGGGTCCTGGATATGGGCGGATCCGGTTGGGGATCAGGCCTTCGCTCCGGGATTGCCGACGGTCTTGGAGTTGCCCTTGGCCCGGCTGGCCCTGGCGCGGCCGTTGGCTTTCGCCGGGCTTTTTCCGTTGCCGTTGGCGTTCCGGTTGGTGGCTGGCTGAACCGGACCATCCGGGATCACGAGGGGAGCGCTGGGTGCGATGGAAATGAGGGCGCCATTCTCCTTCAGCGATCGGGACGCGGCTTCGAGGATGCGGACGATGTCGAGGGCCAGGCTGCCGTCGGTGAGCGGGCGTTGTTTCAGGCGGATGCAGTCGATGAAATGCTGGCATTCCAAGCGGAGCGGTTCCTCCTGCTTGACGTACGGGGAGTAGATATCGCCGTAGTGGTAGGCGTACTGGAACTCCGCAAAGCTGTCGTAGTGGGGCGGCGACTCCACGCGGGCGTCGAAAATCCTGACCTTCTCCAGAGGAGCGGTGTCGTCGTAGACCACCATGCGTTTGCTGCCCACGATGGTCATCTCGCGCGTCTTGCGGGGGTCCAGCCAACTGCTCTGGACGATGGCGGAGCGATTGCGCGAGAAACTGAGCCACATGCTGGTGACGTCCTGGACCTTGGGGGAGACGTTCGCGCTGCCGCAGCAGTTCACGTGGGTGGGCATTTCGCCGAGCAGGTAAAGGATGATCGAGAGGTCGTGGGGCGCGAGGTCCCAGGCGACGTTGATGTCCTTTTGGAACAGCCCCAGGTTGAGACGCCGGGCGGAAATGTAGCGAAGGTCACCGATGTCGCCGGCGCTCACGAGCGCCTTGATGCGACGCACGACGGGGGAATACAGGAACGTGTGGCCGACCATCAGCACGACCCCGTGCTTGGCGGCGAGCTCAATGAGCTCCAGGGACTCCTCGGTGCTGGAGGCCAGCGGCTTCTCCACGAGGACATGCTTGCCCGCGAGGATCGCCGCCTTCGCCAGGCGGTGGTGCGTGCCGACCGCCGTGGCAATGGCTACCGCGTCGAGTCCCGCATCCGCAAGAAACCGGTCGTAATCGGTGAACGGGGCGACCCCGTGGTACATCGACCTAATGCGCTTAAGGCGAGCCGCATCGAGGTCACAGATCGCCCGCAGCCGGCAATCCGTCACGGCCGAGAAATTCCGGATGAGGTTGGGACCCCAGTAGCCACAACCGACCACTCCGACACCAGGTTTGGAGGACACGTTGGGTCACAGTGTGGTGCAGACCCGTGGATTTGTCACTCAAACACCCATGTCGGACCGAACGCTGTTCGTTCCGAGCGCCACGCCCGCCCTGGCCGCGGGGCTGGGGAAGGGGCCGCTGCCCATCGCCAGCCGACGGCGGTTCTCGATCATCTTGGAGAGCTGCTCAAGGACGGTTCTCGGGGTCAACAGCAGGATCGTCAGGTCGCGTCCCAGGGAGGGATTCCGGAGGTATTCGACGTCGAGCTCGATCATCTGGTCGAAGGTCGTGTCGTTCTTGCCGGACACCTGCCAGAGGCCCGTCAGACCCGGCAAGGCGGAGAACCGCTCCAGTTGCTCCGGCGCATAACGTTCCAACTCGAAGGGCGTGCAGGGGCGGGGCCCGGTCAGACTCATGTCGCCCCGGACGACGTTGATCAACTGGGGCAATTCATCGAGTCCGAGCGCCCGGATCAAGCGAGCCCCGGGGATGAGGCGGGGGTCCACAGCGTCCAGCTTGACCATCGGGCCGTCGCCGTGGAGAACCTTTTGAAGGTGCCGCTCGTGGGTCGAGGTCGAGGCGCCTTCGTACATGGTGCGGAACTTCAGGCAACCGAAGCGCCTGCCGCCGTAGCCGATGCGCTCCTGAACGAAAAAGAGCGATCCGGAGGAGAGGAGCCGCACCCACAGGGTGATCATCACCATCACCGGCAGCGTGATCGGCAGACTCAAAGCGATCAGGAGGATGTCGAGGGGCCGTTTCCAGGCCGGGACCGGCAGGGGCTGAGGGAACACCTGAGCAGACCTTGCGGCCACACTCGTAACGGGTGTTGAGGGGGAGACCATGGTAGGTGAATCAGCGTATAGGAACTTCCTCGCGTCCAATGCCGGTGAGCGTACGTAGTGGGATTCAGTAGTCAAACAAAATTAGAAAAATCCACAGCTGTGGCGCCGTGTAGCGAGGGCGTGTGGGCTGATGGGGGTAGGTGGGAGACCGGACGACACCATTTGGCTTACCTTGACGGCGGCTGCCTGCTACGGTGCTGCGCACCACCACTCAACCTGACCCTTGCCGCCATGAATGCCTTTCGCTGCCTGGTTTCGTCCTGGTTCTCTCTCCGGTCCGGTCGTCCCTTCTGGGCACGACGCTTAGGGACCTTTGGCTTGCTGGCGGTGGCTTGGTTGGGGGCGTGCAAGTCGGGGTCTCCGACGCCGGTGGCGGAGGATGACCGACGTCCGTTCGTGTCGGTCGGGGTCCAGCCGGGGGACATCATCAAGATCAACTTTCCCGGGGCGTCGACGATGAGCACCGCCCAGCAGGTTCAGAGCGACGGAACCGTCACGATGCTGATGGGTGGGTCGCTGGCGGTGCAGGGCAAGACCCCGCCCGAGATCGAGAAGGCGATTCTGGAGGTATATGGGCCTCAGTTGGTGGTGAAGGAGGTCTCGGTGAGCGTGGAGTCGGCGGGCTTTCCGGTGTTCGTGTCGGGCGCGGTGCTTCGGCCTGGGCGGGTGGTCTGCCGCCAGTCCCTGACGGTGCTCGAGGCGGTCGTGGACTCCGGCGGGTTCATCGAGGGGCGGGCGGACATGAAGCACGTGAAGGTCGTGCGAAAGGGAGATGACGGCACGACCAAGACCTTCGTGGTGGACCTCCGGGCGGCGCTCAGTGGGGACCCGGGCGAACCGTTCTACCTGAGGCCGTCCGACGTGGTGTACGTGCCGGAGCGGTTCTCGTTCTACTGAAGCGGCGTGACGGGCGCGTTGATCCTGGCCGGTTCCGCTGGCATAAGCGGCGCATGCGTTACCGTCGTTTCGGCCGGACCGAACTGCAGATGCCGGTGTTTTCCTGCGGCGGGATGCGCTACCAGCACAAGTGGCAGGACATCCCCTGGTCGGAAGTGCCTGCCGAAGGCCAGGCGAACCTGGAGGCGACCATCCACCGGGCGTTGGAACTGGGCATCCACCACATCGAGACCGCCCGCGGGTATGGCTCGAGCGAAATGCAGTTGGGGCCGGTGCTCCGGCAGTTCCCCCGCGAGAAGCTGATCGTCCAGACGAAGGTGGCCCCGACGGCCCGTGCCGAGGACTTCCGGGCCACGTTCGACAAGTCGATGGAGTACCTGGGTCTGGACCACGTCGAGTTGCTCTCGTTGCACGGCGTCAACAACCGTCAACTGCTGGAGTGGTCGCTGCGTCCCGGTGGTTGTCTGGAGGCGGCGCGGGGCCTCCAACGCGCGGGGCGCTGCCGGTTTGTGGGGTTCTCCACGCACGGCACCCCGGACATCATCCACGAGGCGATCCGGAGCGACGGTTTCGATTACGTCAACCTGCACTGGTACTTCGTGAACGAGTTGAACGCGGCGGCCCTGCCCGAGGCGCGGCGGCGGGACATGGGCGTGTTCATCATCAGCCCGAACGACAAGGGTGGTAAGCTCTACGAACCGCCGCCCAGGCTGGTGGAACTCTGCGCGCCGCTCTCGCCGATGCAGTTCAACGACCTCTGGTGCCTGGCGAATCCCCACGTGCACACCCTGAGCATGGGCGCGGCGCGGCCGTCGGACTTCGATGAGCATGTGGCGGCCCTGGCGCACTACGATCGGTTGCATGAGATCCTGCCGCCAATTGAAGCCCGGCTCCGGGCCGAGATGGAACGATCGCTGGGGCGGGATTGGTGCCTGCATTGGGCCGAGGGCCTGCCCGAATACTTGACGGTGCCGGCAGAGCTCAATGTTCTCGAGATTCTGC
>JBBQML010000461.1:0-4870 GCA_038328885.1 Verrucomicrobiota bacterium
GACCCGCGCAGGACCTGGGCCAGGCCGACGACAAGCTCGCGTCGTTGCTCGCGGACAAGAAGAAGCACTGATCCGGCCACCGTCCGGCCCCGTTCCCTGACGAATCGCTCCTTTCCTCCAGCCCCCCATTCCACGCCATGGCGCGCAGCTACCAGATATTCCGCGAGCGGTCCGGTACGTTCCGGGCCGTGCCGACGGGAGCTGCGTGGATGGCGTTGCCTCTGCCCTGGCTCTGGGCGTTTTCCCAGCGGTTGTGGGGGCGCGGGTTGCTCATGTTGGCCGTGGACGCCCTGCTCGCCGCCCTGGTGCCTTCGCTGGGCGCCACGCAGGCGGTCGCGCTTGGCCTCGGCTTCCTGGTGCCCCGGCTCATCGCCCTGGCGCGCGGCTGGGAATGGGTGGCTGGTTTCCGGGAGGACCGGGGTGACGAGTACCTAGGACGGATCCTCGGCCGGGGCGCGTCGGACGCCGTGTCGCAGGTCGCCCGTCGCGACGGGGTGATCCCGGACGAACTCCGCCCCCGGGCCGGCGCCTCGGGCTTCGCGTTTCCCCCTCGCTCCCTCCAGCAGTTCTGGGCCGTGTCCCGGCTGACCGTGGGCGCCGCCTTCCGCTACCGTCTCGTCCTGGTGCTGATCGCCCTGCTGGTGGGGGCCGTGGTGGTTCTGCCCACGATCATCAAGCACGACGAGACCGCCCAGGGCTTCACGCAGATCCTGCTCACCTACACGCTTGGCGTGACCACCGCGATCCTGAGCCTCGTGACGCTGTGGCTCGCCTGCGGGACGCTGGCGCGCGACGTCGACGAGTGCCAGATGCAGATGGTGGCGTCGAAGCCCATCCCGCGCTGGCAGATCTGGCTGGGCAAATGGTTCGGCATCATGCTGCTGAACGGAATGCTCCTGGGGGTCGCTGGCGGCGCGGCCTACCTCCTGATGCAATGGCGCGCGACCCAGCTCCCGCCGCCCCTCCAGCAGTCCCTCCGGAACAATGTACTCACCGCGCGGGCCGCCGTCCGCGAGCCGGCCAGGGATCTCAACCGCGAGGTCGAGGCGCTGATCCGGGAACGCCTCCCCGAGCTCCAGTCCAAGGAGGTCAACCTCGAGGAGTTCCGGCGGCAGGCGCTGGAGATGATCAAGGCCAAACAAACCCTCGTGCCGCCCGATCACTTGCGCCGTTTCCGGCTCGATTTCAAGCAGGTCGCCGACCGCGTCCGTGGCCAGTCGGTGTTCCTGCGGCTCAAGTTCCACACCCTCGAACTCAGCCCGAAGCGCCCCTACCAGTTCGAGATCGCGGCCGGGCCCCCCGAGAGCGCCCAGCGCCGCGTCGTGTTCCCCAGCCTCGCGGCCGAGACCCAGCATGAGATCGAGGTCGGGTCCGTGCCCCTGGATGCCGATGGAATGCTGATCGTCGACATCGCCAACCGCAGCGATTCCCCGATCATCATCCCCTTCGAGGACGGCTTCGAAGTGCTCTACCGGGAAGGGGGCTTCGGCTTGAACTACGTGCGTGCGCTCCTGGTGATCGCCTGCGGCCTCGGCCTGCTCGCCGCCATCGGCCTGTCCGCGGCCAGTTTCCTCTCCTTCCCCGTCGCCGCGTTCCTGGCCACGACGGTCCTGATCCTGGGCCTCTCCACGGGGACCCTGAAGAGCGTGGTCGAGGATCGCACCGTCATGGGGTTTGAACACGAATCCAACCGCCAGCTCTATCCCCTCGTGGACGCCCTGATGGTTCCGGTCTTCCAGCTCCTCCTGAACGCCGTGAACCTCGTGCAGCAGTTCTCGCCGATCGATGCCGTCAGCAGCGGTCGGAGCATCACCTGGATGGACCTGTCGCGGGCGTTTGTGCTCGTGGTGCTGGTGCTCGGAGGGGCCTTCGCGGCCGTCGGCATCGTGGCGTTCACCCGACGCGAGCTCGCCACCGCGCAGTCGAACCACTGACCCGCGATGAGGACTGAATGAACGGGCGCCTGTTCCAGTGGTCGATGATCGCCTTGATGGTGGTGGCCCTCTTTGCCGCCTCCCGGATGCAGCGCGCCCTGAACGAGGACCGGGACGTGCTTGGACTCACCCGGGTTGCTCCCCTGGAAAACGCCCCGCCGGTGCTGGCATTCACCACCGTGGCGCTGGGTGGCTTCCGCGGCCTCATCGCGAACGCGCTGTGGATCCGCATGGATGAACTGCAGCAGGAGGGGAAGTACTTCGAGATGGTCCAACTCGCCGACTGGATCAGCAAGCTGCAGCCGAACAACCCCCAGGTCTGGATCCACCTCGCCTGGAACATGTCCTACAACGTGTCGGTCCAGATCTCGGACCTCCCCGCGCGCTGGCCGTGGGTCCGCCGGGGGATCGAGTTGCTCCGCGACGAGGGCCTCCGTTACAACCCCCACGATCCCGGGATCTACCGTGAGCTGGCCTGGCATTTTCAGCACAAGCTCGGCGCCGATCTCGACGACGCCCACTGGGTCTACAAGCGTCAGTGGGCCTATGAGATGTCGTTCCTCCTCGGGGACGGTCGACCCGACTGGGACGCCCTGATCAACCCGCAGACCGAGGAACAGCGGGAGCGATCGCGGAGTCTGCGTGAGGACTACAAGCTCGACCCCGCATACATGCGGAAGGTCGATGAGATCTACGGGCCCCTCGAATGGCGGCTGCCGGAAACCCACGCCATCTACTGGGCGATGCTCGGGCTCGACAACGCCCGCACCCGGCCCCAGTTGATCCAGCTTCGCCGGGTCATCTACCAGTCGCTGCACCTCGCCACGATCCGTGGTCGTCTCCTGGCGGTGGCCGGGGCGGACCAGAAGATGAAGCGCTTCGAACTCACCGCCAACGTCGGTCTCGCCGAGAAGGCCAACCAGGCCTACGAGGACATGATCCGGGACGACGAAGAGATGCGGCAGAACATCCAGAACGGGCACAAGAATTTCCTGCGGGATCTCTCCTGGACGTTGTACACGCAGAACCGCATCAGCGAGGCGCAGAAATGGTTCACCAAGCTGCGGGAGCTCTATCCCACGGCCGTCCCCGAAGGCCTGACATTGGACGACTACGCCGTGCTCCGGGTCACCGAGTATGCCGGTGAGACCTCCCGCAACAAGACCACGCTGATGGTGGAGGGACTCATCCAGCGGTCCCTCTTCTACCTGGCGGTGGGGGAGGACGACCAGGCCGATGGTTACTTCCGGCTGGCGGGGAAGATCTGGCAGACCTACACGAAGGGCGTCGATTTCACGACGATGCGGGGCAATGAGAAGGTCCTCGTCGACCGGGTGCAACTTGATCCGCTGCCGGTGATTCGGCAGCGGGTGCTCGACCAGATGCTGGACCCGGAGCGGGGTGTCCTTGACGTCGTGCTGGCGGCGCAGTTGCGGACGGCGCTCGGATTGGCGCAACCGGCGGCTTCGACCAACGCCCCGCCCGCGCCGCGGCCCTGAGAGCAGTTCATTTTCTCCCGTAGCCGCCGTGGTGACACGGCGCAAACGTTGTCCCCTCTGGGTCCCTTCCCGTAGCCGCCGTGGTGACACGGCGCAAACATTGTCCCCTCTGGGCTCCCTCCCGTAGCCGCCGTGGTGACACGGCGCAAACATTGTCCCCTCTGGGTTCCCTCTCGTAGCCGCCGTGGTGACACGGCGCAAACATTGTCCCCTCTGGGTCCCTTCCCGTAGCCGCCGTGGTGACACGGCGCAAACGTTGTCCCCTCTGGGCTCCCTCCCGTAGCCGCCATGGTGACACGGCGCATTCATTGCCCCCTCTGGGTTCCCTTGCGTAGCCGCCGTGGTGACACGGCGCAAACATTGTCCCCTCTGGGTTCCCTTGCGCTATTCCGGGCTAGCGCAACCCTCCCGGTCGCAGACGGATTCCTACCGATTTTCCCTACCAAACGGCCCGAATATTTCTCTGGCATTCCCGAGTGACCCATGCGGGAGGTGACCCGCGTTCGCCGCCAAGGCGGCGGACGTCCAAGGAGGACCCATGAAAACCAAATCACTCACATCAAACACCAGCAAACTCAACGCAACCCTGTTTCTCACCCTCACCCTGGCCGCGATCGGCGGACCGGGCGCATCCGGGCAGGTCTTCTGGATCAATGAATTTCACTACGACAACACGGGCTCGGACGTGAATGAATTCATTGAAGTGGTCGCACCCGCAGGGTTGGCGGACCTCGCGTCCGTCCGTCTCACCCTCTACAACGGGGGCGACGGGAAGCCCTATGGGGCGAGTCACCTACTCAGTTCCTTTACTCCGGGAGAGACCTCATCCGGGCTGCAGATCTACTCCAAGGCGATCGGCGGGCTGCAGAACGGTGCGCCGGACGGGTTTGCCCTCGATGTGGGGGGCACCGTCACCCACTTCATCAGCTACGAGGGACACTTCGCCGCCACGACCGGTCCAGCGGCTGGACTCACCTCGCAGAACGGGGGGTTTGCTGAGAATGAGAGCACCGCGGTTGGCTCCTCGATCGGCCTGGTAGGGATGGGCCTCGACGCCTCCGAGTTCTCCTGGAACAGCAGCGGCGTTTCCACCCGTGGGGCGTTCAACGGAGGGCAGGGGATCAATGCGGCCGTGGTACCGGAGCCGTCCACGTACGGCGTGATGGCCGGGTTCGCCCTGGGCGCGTTTGCCTTCTGGCGGAAGCGCCGGTGAGCCTGTGCGACGGGGCAGGCGGAGCGAGATGGCGCCTCGTCACCTCGGCGGCTACGGGTAGCCGCGATCATGCGATCGCGCAGATCCACGGGTAGCAGGTGCGGAAGGACGGTGCGACGGGGTGGGCGGAGCGAGATGTCGCCTCGTCACCTCGGAGGCTACGGGTCGCCGCGATCATGCGATCGAGCTGATCCACGGGTCGCAGGTGCGGAAGGAGGCTGCGA
>JBBQML010000462.1:0-4867 GCA_038328885.1 Verrucomicrobiota bacterium
AAGAAGCAGGCTGGCGTGGATCCACTGGAGTTTCAGGATCCGCCCGCGGACGCCGCCTGGAGGCAGTTTCGCTTCGACAGCGTCACGCGGTTGGACAACCGGTTGGTCGAGGTGGCACACGGGAAGGGCCGGAAGATCACCGCGGCCGTCTTTCCCACGCCCAGCATCGCCCGGAAACTCGTCCGACAGGACTGGACGCGGTGGAAGCTGGATGCGGTGCTGCCGATGACCTACCACAGTTTCTACAACGAGAAGATCGACTGGATCGAATCGGCGGTGAGGGAAGGCGTCTCGGCGCTGCCGCCGGATCGTCCTCTCTACGCGGGTCTCTACCTGCCGGACTTGAAGTCCGAGGCCGATTTCGCCCAGGCGGTTCGAAGTGCCCTGGCGGGAGGCGCGAAAGGCGTCGCCCTGTTCGGTGGGCTGCGTAAGGTATGACGGCCCGCTCGAATAATCTCCTCCAACCTGGAAGCCGACGTGGAGGTTCAATTCGCCGATCCTGGGTGGAGGCTTCGAGCCTCCTCCCGTCGGCTCCCACCGTTCCTCCATGAGCTGCCAACCGGTCTGAATCTGGAATGCCGAATGAAGACACAACTCATCCTGGGCCTTGTCGCCCTGTCGTGTGCCGGGTCACTTGCCGCCCGGGCGGCCTCCCCCGACTGGCTGATCGATCCGACGCCGTACCAGTCCAGCATCCGGCACGACCCGGCCCGGCAGGAACTGGTGCTGCAGAACGGCCTGACCCGGCGCACGCTCCGGTTGGCGCCCAACGCGGCGACCACGGACTACCGCAGCCTGGTCACGGGCGAACAACTGCTTCGAGCCACGGGCCCGGAAGCCTTGGTGACGCTCAATGGCCAGGAGTATGCCGTCGGTGGCCTGGAGGGCCAACCGGTCAAGAACTACCTCAAGGCGAAGTGGGTGGACGACCTGAGTGCCCTCACCAACGCCTACCAGTTCGTCGACCACCAGGAAGGCCCGCTCGAGGCGCGTCTGGCGTGGAAGAAGCGACCGGAGTGGCTCTCCCGCGATCTGCCCTGGCCCCCGCCCGGACGCCAGGTGGCGTTGCGGTTCACCCCGCCCGCCGGGTCCCCGGGCCTGCCCGAAATCGACGTGCACTACGCGATTTACGACGGCCTCCCGCTGATCGAGAAGTGGCTCACGGTGAGAAACACCTCCGGCCAACCCGTGCGGATCAACCGTACCGTCGTCGAGACCCTGCGCGTGCAGGAGAATGAGAGCGCCACCGAGCCGAACATCCACTGGGAGCTGCCCAGCCTGTATGTGGAGACCGACTACGCCTACCTCTCCATGAATGCCAAGTCGGCCAACATGCGCAGCGTGCGCTGGCTGCCCGACCCCAGCTATGAGACCCAGGTCAGTTACCCGATGGAGACTCCCTGCCTGCTCGAGGTCGCGCCGGAGTTTGGTCCGGACGTGGATCTCGCTCCGGGCGCGACGCTGACTTCGATTCGTTGCTTCGAGTTGCTGCGTGATGGAACCGACCGCGAGCGTCGGGGGTTGGCGCAGCGCCGCCTGTACCGCACCATCGCCCCCTGGTCGCAGGAGAATCCGGTGATGGTTCACCTCATCTCCGACAAACCGGAAGCCATCCGGTCGATCATCGATCAGGCCGCCGAGGTCGGCGTGGAGATGATCATCCTTTCCTTCGGCAGCGGCCTGAACATGGAGAGCCGCGACCCGGACTACCAGGCCAGGTACCGCGAGGTGGCTGGCTACGCCAGGTCCAAGGGCATCGTGATCGGGTCGTATTCGCTCCTGGCGAGCCGCGGGGCGGGCACCCCGGACGAGAACTGCGGTGGTGAGGGCAGCCGCATCCGTTACGGTTCGATGCCCTGTCTGGGCTCCGGTTGGGGCCAGGACTACCTCGCTCAACTGCGAACCTTTCTCACCCGGACCGGCTTCGGCATTCTGGAGCACGACGGCTCCTATCCGGGTGATACCTGCGCCCGCACGAACCATTCCGGACACCACGGCCTGGGTGATTCCCAGTGGGTCCAATTCCAGGCGATCGCCGGCTTTTACCAATGGTGCCGCGCCAACGGGGTGTACCTCAACGTGCCCGATTGGTACTATCTGAATGGCAGCAGCAAGTGCGCGATGAACTACAAGGAGACCAACTGGTCCCTTCCGCGCGACGAGCAGGAGATCATCGAGCGCCAGAACGTCTATGATGGCACCTGGGAGAAGACGGCGTCGATGGGTTGGATGTTCGTGCCGCTGACCCAGTATCACGGCGGCGGCGCCGCCGCGACGATCGAACCGCTCCATGAGCATCTGGACCACTACGAGGCGCGCCTGGCCAACCTGTTCGGGGCGGGTGTGCAGGCGTGCTACCGCGGACCGCGCATCTACGACACCGAGGAGACCAAGGCGGTCGTCCGGAAGTGGATCTCCTTCTACAAGCAGCACCGCGAGGTGCTGGACGCCGACATCATTCATCTGCGGCGTCCCGATGGCCGCGATTGGGACGGCATCCTGCACGTCAACCCGCGGGGCCTGGAGAAGGGGATGGCCTTCCTCTACAACCCCCTGTCGGAGGCCATCACCACGGAGATCCGCCTGCCGCTCTACTACGCGGGCCTCTCGGGATCCGCCCGCGTCTCGGTGGAGGGGGCGGCTCCGGCGACCGTGTCTCTCGATCGCAGCGAGACTGCGACCCTGAGGGTGAGCATCCCGGCCCAGAAGCGGACCTGGTTGCTGTTCACTGCGGCGGTGCCCTGAGGACGATCCGGGCGGGTGGGGGCGTTTCTTACGGCCCCTTCCCGGGCTGCAGGAGGCGGGCCTTCCGATCCTCCGGTATCGGCGACGACTGAATCCACGCACTGGCTGCCGACCGGTCCTGCTCCAGCCAGGACCGCGCGATCCCTTCAAGGCTGCGGTACCGCGTGGCCTCGTCCCCGATCTGCCCCGCCCACTGCACCGCAACCTCCGGGTGGCTCGAGCCGAGCCCCGTCGAGAAGGCCCCGAGGGCTTGGTCCCGGGAGCCATCCGAGGGCAGCGTCTGCAGCCACTCGGTCGCGCCGATCGGATCGTGCTTCGCCCATTGCCGAGCCACGTCTCGGAAGGCCTGCTCCCGCGTTTCGCCGTCCGGAAACCCGACCACCCACTCTGCCGCCGCCGAGGGATCCATCGCCGCCCATTGCGAGACGACCGAGAGTGCCGCGCGCTCCTGACCCGGTCCCGCGGTCAGGTTCGAGACGAACTCCGCCGCTTCGGTGGCCGAGCGCCGGGCCCAGCGGGAAGCGACCGTGGCCAGCGCCCCCGCCCGGCTTTCCGGGTCGCTCAACTGGCGCGCCCAGGCCGCCGCCGCCTGGGGATCCTCGGATCCCCACAGGATGGCCACCTCGCGGTACACCTGGTTCCGTGAAGCCTCCGGCAGGGATGCGAGGTGCGTCATCGCCGCCGCCGGATCGGCCTTCATCCATTGTGCAGCCACTGTGCCGAGGGCCGCCGTCTGCTCCCGGCCCGGGGTCATCTGCTTCACCCAATCGATCGTGGCTGCCAGATCCCTCCGGGCCCAGACCTCGGCCACTTCGGCGGCCAGCCGGTTGCGGGCCTCCCCCGCCGGGAGTGTCCCGATCAGGGCGGCCGCCTCTCGCGGGTTGGAACCTAGCGTCCGCAGGTCCACCTGCCGCAATGCCTCCGCCTGTCCGCTGCCGGCCGGAAGGTCCCGGGCCCACTGCGCAGCGGCCGGCGGGTCGGTCTCCGCCCAACGGTTTGCCACCATCGACAGCGCCTCGGTCTTTGGCCGTCCTGCCGGGAGTCCGGCAACGTAGGCCGCCGCCTCAGCCGGGTTGGTTTGCACCCAGTCCGACAGCGCTCCTTTCAGCGAGGCTGCTCTCCCTTGGTCCTCGCCGAGGCTCATCGCGAAGGCCGTCGCTGCGCGTGGGTCTTTCTCCGCCCAGCCGTGCACCGCCATCGCCCGGGCGTGGTTCCGGATCTCGCCCTCGGGAAGTCCGGCAGCGAAGGCCAGTGCCGCGGCCGGATCGACGCGACCCCATTGCTCCAACAGGCCGGACAGCGTCTTCTCCGAGCGACCCTCCCCCTTGGCTTGCACCAGCGCCGCTGCCCGCTCCGCCAGGTCCTCCGAACTCAGGCCGGTGAAATCGTTCTGCGCCTGCTGGGCTGCTCGATCCCTCTCCGCCTCCTCCCGCCGCGCCCTGCCGTCGCGCCGCCGATCCCTGGCAGGCTGGGTGCCCCCAGCCTCCCCAATCTCCCCTCGATCCGGTTGCGGTTCCGGTTCCAGGGCGGACTTCCCGGGTGCCACCGCCGCTTCCCCCCGCGGCGACATCGAGTCGACGCTGCGGAACAAGGTTCGATCCAGCCAGGCGCCGAGCACGAGGTTGGCGGCCACCAGAAGACTCCAACCGAGGATGCGTTGCCTGCTCATTCTTCCGATGCCTTTCCCGCCTTGGACGACGCCCGAAGTCGACGGGTTTCAAATGTTCCCCGCCGTGCCCCGATCGCAGGTCGCGTGGCCGTGAGCCGAGTGGGCTTGTCGGGGCTGGCGGGGCTGGCGGGGCTTCCTTCAACGATGCCACGTCTGCTCGCCAGCCGCCAGGGCTGCCCCCGATCCGTGCACCAGGAAGCAGGGAGGCGAGAATCGACCGCGAAAAGCGCGAAGCAGACCGAAGAAGGCGGCCCGACCGGGACCGATGATCTCGAACCCCGGCGGCTGGCACCCATTCGACCGCAATAATGTGGCTCTGACGGAATCGGGGCTTACGATCCGCGGCTGTCCCGTCATCCCCCCACCTGCTTCCCCATGAAACCGACCCAACCACCGATCCTCGGCGCCGCGTTCGCTCTCTGGATCGTCGCAGCGCTCACCTCCGTCGCTCTG
>JBBQML010000463.1:0-4860 GCA_038328885.1 Verrucomicrobiota bacterium
AGACCCGGTAAGCGAAGGACCATTTGTCAAATTCGGAGATGTGACCCCAACGAGACCAATTCGATCCTCGCCATCCAGCGTCATGCTTCCGGTGCGTCCCTCGAGGGTGCTGACAGTCAGTTGAGCCCGCGTCCGGGTTCCAGCCGCGTTCGTCTCCTCGAGACGCGGGGCGTTCACCACCAGGGTCGATTGGTCCTTGAGGTCCCAGAGTCTGATGCTGTTGGTCGTTCCCCTTGTGGTGAAGTATTCGTGATTGCCGGGGGTGGGAACCACGGGCACCACAGCGTTGACCCAAGCCGGCGCACCAAACCATTCTCCCCACTCCGCGTCACGCCGGGCGGAGTTGATCAAATCTCCGGCATGAAGGGTGAACGCAGCACGCGGCGCAAACCGGAATGCCTCGCGCACCACCCGTGACCAGTGGGTTCTGATGTCGTTTTGGGCGTCGCCAAAATAGAGGAACGTGAATGGCGCGGGGCCTGTCTTCGCAGTGCGGAAGTGGAACCACTCGCTCCAGTTGACCGAATCGCCGACCCGGTAGGCATAAAGGGTGTCGGGATCCAGTCCCTGGAACTCGACCGTGTGGTACCAGGCGACGCCCAGATCCGTTTCGAGCTCCCGGGTGATCGCGCGGGCTTCCCGTGCCGATTTCTGAGGTGACTCACTGGCGGGCGCCAATTGGGCAATTCCATTCGTCACGCCGGGCCGTGTCCGCCAAGTGACGGCCTGGGGGGGAGATTTGGGGTCGCATCTCTGATGGAGATTTGGGGTCGCATCTCTGATTTTGACAATCCGGTTGGCTGAGGCCAACCGCGTGAACCCGCCCCCCGCGAGGGTGAGATCAGACCCGGTAAGCGAAGGACCATTTGTCAAATTCGGAGATGTGACCCCAACGAGACCCCTTTCCGCCCTCAACAGCTCGCAGCCTTGTCAGGCGAGTGGGGGTCTGGCATCGTAACTCTCGATGAACGACACCCTGAAGCGCATCACGGTTGACCCTGGGATTTGCCACGGCAAGCCCACCGTGCGCGGGCTGAGGTATCCCGTGAGCATGATCCTGGAACTCCTGGCCGGGAACATGACGCCGGAGGAAATTCTGGCTGATTACCCGGACCTCGAACGCGAGGACATCAGCGCCTGCCTGGCCTTTGCCGCCCGGCTCTCCAGTGTCCACCGCATCCTGCCCCTGGCCGCGTGAAGTTCCTGGTTGATGCCCAGTTGCCGCGCCGGCTTGCGCTCTGGCTCCGGCAGCGCGGGCATGACGTCATCCATACGCTCGATCTCGACCAGCAGAACCGCACGCCCGATCCATTCCTGTTGGCCCTGGCGAACCAAGATGATCGCGTACTGGTTACCAAGGACACCGACTTTGAAATCACCCACGAACTCGACCAAGGTCCGCCCAAGCTTCTACTCATCACTACCGGCAACATTCATAACAACCAGTTGCTGGAGATCTTCGTCCGGCACGAGGAAGCTCTGTTCCGTCTCCTGGCCCAGCACACGTTCATCGAACTGAGCTGGAGCCAGGTGATCGTCCATCAGTAGTGGAGGATTTGGGGTCGCATCTCTGATTTTGACAATCCGGTTGGTTGAGGCCAACCGCGTGAACGCGACGTTGGTGTCGCCATGCCTGTCGACCCGGATGACCACGGTGCCTTCATCCTCGTCTCATCCCCTCCCCGCCTGGGTCAGGGCTCCGACACTCCCGCCCGGTGTTGTGCGACCGCCTCGGCGACGGTTCGCACGCTACGCAGGATCTGCTGCGCCACGGCCTGATCGGCAATCTTCAGCCCGAACTCCTTGTCGAGCGCGACCACCAACTGCAGGGCATCCACGGAGTCCAGACCCAGCCCCCCCGGCCCGAAGAGAGGCTGGTCGTCGCCTATCTCGTCAGCCGTCACCTGCAACATGAGATTCTGCACCATCAGGTCCTTCACCTGTTTCCGAAGTTCGGAATCCGGGCCGGTCATAAAATTCCTCCGTCGACCTTCAGCACCGCGCCGGTGACATAGCTGGCCTCCACGCTGGCCAGGAACCGGACGGTCGCGGCGATTTCCTCCGGCCTCCCGAAGCGGCGCATGGGCACGCGGGCGATCGCCGCTGCCCGCGCCTCCGGAGCCAGGGCGGCCAGCGCCTCGGTCTCCACGTACCCCGGGCACACCGCGTTCACGGTGATTCCAATCCGGGCGACCTCCTTGGCCAGCGCCTGGGTGAGGGCATTCACCCCGGCCTTCGCCGCGGCGTAATTGGCCTGGCCCGCCGGAGCCGACAACGCGCTCAACGAGCTGATGTTCACGATCCGGCCCGACCGCTGACTGATCAGGGTGGGCATCACCGCGCGGCATCCCAGAAACGTTGCCTCCAGATTGCTCGCCAGTACCGCGCCCCAGTCCTCATCACCCATCGTGGCCAGGAGCCCGTCCCGATGCTCCCCGGCGTGGTTGACCAGGACATCCAACCGGCCGTCGCGCGCCACGATCTCACCGACCGCGCGTTCCCAGGCCGCCCGGTCGGTGACCTCGAGATCCACCAACCGCACCCGCTCGGGATGCTGGGCCAGGAGCGCGGCTGCGGAACTGCGGTTGTTCCGCACGCCCAGCCAGACCGCCTGGGTGCCAGCCTCGCCCAGAAACGCTGCGGCGATGGCCAGACCCAGGCGACCATTGCCGCCGGTGATGAGGATGACACGTCCGGGCACGCCCTGATCTTCAGCGAACGCCCGGGCCTGGGGCGAAGGCAAAAGAGCCCAATCGTCAATTCCCCGCCCGGACCGGACCCCGACCCCCGGGGCGGATCGCGGACCTCACGACCACCTCCGGACCAGCAGACTGGCGTTGGCGCCACCGAAGCCGAAGGAGTTGGTCAGCGCGTATTCGACCCGGGCGTCCCTCGGGGCGCGCACCAGGTCGAAGGTGCAGGCGGGGTCCGCGGTGCGGGTGGTGCGCATCGGGGGCAACCATCCACCACCGAGCGCCATCAGGCAGATCCCAAACTCCACCGCCCCGGCCGCGCCCAGCAGATGGCCGACGCCGGCCTTGGTCGAACTGACGGCCAATGCGGGCGCGTGGTCCCCGGCCCAGCGCGCGATGGCCGCTGCCTCCGAACCGTCATTCGCCGGGGTGCCGGTTCCGTGGGCGTTGAGGTAGCCCACGGCCTCCGGCGCGACGCCGGCCACCGCACAGGCGTCCTGCATCGCCGCCTGCGCGGCGAGGCCGTCGGGGTGCGGTTGGGTGAGGTGATGCAGATCGGTCCGCGCCCCATACCCCACCACCTCGCCCAGGATGTCCGCACCGCGCTGTTCCGCCGAGGGCAGGGATTCCAGCACAAACATCGCCGCCCCCTCCCCCAGAGCCAGGCCGTCACGCTGCGTGTCGAACGGCCGGCAAACGGTGGTCGATAGGGCCTGAAGCGCGCCGAAGCCCGCGAACACCAACTGGCTCAAAGCCTCGTAACCGCCGACGATCACCCGGGTGGCCTGGCCGCTGCGCACCAGGTGCCAGGCATGACCCACGGCGTTGGCCCCGGAGGCGCAGGCATTCGCGATCAGGGTGACCGGCCCCCCGAAGCCAAAGGCCACCTGCGCCTCGACCGCCTGGGCCTGAGGTTGATACTGCGCCGTGCGCTCCGCCTGGTGCCGTCGGCAGCCCGGGTCCTGAGTTGCCTGGCGGTAAAACGCCTCGCCCAGGGACATCTGGCCGCTGGTCGTGCCCAGGACCAGCGGCACCGTGCCCGCCGGACGCCAGCGGGCGCTCTCCAGCGCTTCGTACGTGGCCAGGACCAGCAGTTTCGCCGCCACGTCCAGTCGGCCCAGGCGGCGGCGCCCCAGCAGCGTCAACGGCAAATCCGCGGGAAGCGTCACCTCCGCAGCGATGCGCACGCGCTGGCCGTCCACCGGAAACCGCGTCACCGGCCGGAACCCCGAGTGACCGGCCCGGAACCCGACGGCGTTCGCCGCCCAGTTGGCGCCCAGGGCGGTGACCATCCCCCGGCCCGTCACCACCACCCGCAGTGGAGCAAGAGAGGGCGTCCGGGTCGGATAGGAGTGGAGATGGCAGAACCTCATGCGTTGCCGGGCCCGGGGCTGAGTGGGGCGTCCCCCGTGACAGTCCTGCGGCGATACATGAACCCGAAGAACAGGGCCCCACAGGCGTTCACCCCGCAGGTGTATCCCAACTTGTAGGCCCGGCCCGAGTTCTCCACGGCATAGATCGTGGCATCGACACCCAGCAACAGCCGCGGCAGGGCCATGGGCATCAGGGCACCGTGGGCGACGCCGGAGAGGAAGCCGGGCCGGGCGGCGCCGGAATCGGCGGAGGCAAGGCGATGCAGCAACCACCCGGAGACCCAAAGTCCGACGACCACCAGGACAGCCCGGAGCAGGAGGCGGGAGCCCCAGGCCCGACTGGCTTGAGTTACCGACGCGAGCATGCGTTGCTGGCAGCGTGTTGTTGCGCCAACGCGCCACGCAAGCGGAATGGTTTGACGCCCCGGGGCGCCCCCTCGAGGACGTCCGGGAGGACTATACCTGGCTGGCCCGCGTGAACCGCCTCACCCGGTTCGCCCTGCCTTTCCAACGGTTCATCCCCGGCCGACTCGGTGCGGACGCGTGCGGTTCGCTGACCTTGCTGGATGTCGGCGCCGGCGACGCCCAGCTCGGAGAGGCCCTGGAGGCGTGGGCCGCTGCCCGCGGTTGGCGGTGGCGGGTGACCAACCTCGACGCAAACCCCCACTGCGCCGAGGTGAGCCGACGTCCGCTGATCCTCGGCTCCGCCACCGACCTGCCGTTCGCGGACGACGCGTTCGACGTCGTGGTGGCCACTTCGATGACGCACCACCTGACGGACGAGGAAGCGGTCC
>JBBQML010000464.1:0-4858 GCA_038328885.1 Verrucomicrobiota bacterium
CGGCGAAGTCCATCACCCAGCCGGTGGCTGCACCCAAGGGGCCGGAGACTGCGATCGTGATTCGGAAGGAGTGCCCGTGCAGCCGGGCGCATTTGTGTCCGGCTGGCACGTGGGGCAGGCGATGGGCGGCTTCGATGGTGAATACCTTGTAGATCTCCATGGCCATGGTGTCAGTCCAGGTCCTGCGGGTCACCGCTGAATTTCCAGCCGCTGTCGGTCCTCCGCAGGGTCTGGCGGAAGGGGCGGTTGTCGCGCCAGCCGCCCACGGAATAGCGGAGTTCCACTTCGTCCGCCCCTTTCTCGATGACCCCCAGCACGCGCAGTCCCGTGGCCTGGGCGATGGGGCCGTCCTCGGCGTCGAGGGCGGGGACCTCGCCGCTCTCGGCCATGGCCTCATCGAACTCCTGCTGGATTGCCGGCACGAAGCTGTCCAGAAACACATCCACGCGGTTTTCGCGCCCGGCCCACAGGATGGTCTCCAGGGTGGCGGCCGGGGTGTCGAACCCGCGGTAGACCCATTCCTTCTTGGTCGCCTCCACGAGCGGGGGGGCGGCGGTGGCCGACCCGGAGTCGGGCGCCGCGGGGGCATTGGTCAGCGCCGGTTCCATGGAGTCACCGAAGTCGGCTGGTGCCCGGTGCCCGGCGCGCAGGGTCTCGACCTCCTTCCGCAGGCGATGCAACTCCAGGATATTGCGTCGCATCCGCTCCGGTTCGGCCAGGTGGGTGCGCAACCGCTGCAGTTCCAGGCTGTCCGCCTCCAATCCGCGCAACCGCTTGACCTGGGCGCGCAGCGATGCGTTGTCACGCCGCAGCGAGCTGACGACCACGAACTGGAGGACGAGGGTCAGGGCGGTGGTCACCAGCGCCACCGTGACCAGCAGGCGGAGGTGTCGCGGGGTGCGAGAGGTCGACGACATGAGGGGCCGTGGGTTCCTGTGCCGGCTCCCGCAGCGGCGGCGAACGCTGCTGGAATCCAGCTTCTCCGGCCGGACCGGGGGTCTGCGGTGCGGTGTGGAACGTTACCGCCCGACCTACCCCTGTCGAGCGGCAAGGCACGACGAACGACGCACGACGCACGACGCACGACGCGAAGGGGGGGCTTGTGAAAAAAATCACAAATTCAACCTTGTCGCACTTTTGGTCATTGTTAGGTTCTGCGCGCCGGCACCTCCCCGCCGGCAAAGCGCTCCGTGAAAACCACCGAGGTCGGCTACAATTCCAAGATCGAAGGCGACGTCGTGATCACCCGGGTGGATGCCGCCCTGGCGTGGTTCCGTGAGAATTCGCTTTGGCCGATGCCGATGGGGCTGGCCTGCTGCGCGATCGAGCTGATGGCGTCCGGGGCGAGTCGGTTCGACATTGCCCGTTTCGGCTCCGAGGTCATGCGGTTCTCGCCGCGCCAGTCGGATGTGATGATCGTGGCGGGCACCGTGACGTACAAGATGGCCGGCGCGGTGCGGCGGATCTTCGACCAGATGGCCGAGCCCAAGTGGGTGATCGCCATGGGTGCCTGCGCCTCGACCGGCGGGATGTATCGCAGCTACGCGGTCCTGCAGGGCGTGGATCAGATCGTCCCGGTGGACGTCTATGTGGCGGGCTGCCCGCCGCGTCCGGAGGCGCTGTTGGACGCGCTGATCAAGCTTCAGAAGAAGGTCTCGCGCCAGCCGGTGTTGTCGGGGCTCACGCTCACCGCGGGCTGGCCCCGGGCGGCGACCGGCGCCCAGGCGCTGGCCGCGACGGCGGCCGCCGGCCGGGCGGCGTCGGCGTCCTCCGCGGCAGCGGCAGCGTCCTGAACACATCGTCCAACCGCCTTTATATCCCGTGCCCACCTCCCTTGAACTGGCCGAGCGAATCCGGGCGCGCTTTGGCGAGGAGGTTTCCGCGGCGGTGGAGTTCCGGGGTGAGGTCACGCTGACGGTCCACGACCCGGATCGGATCGCGGAGGTCTGCGGGCTCGCCAAGCAGGAGTTGGGCTTCGACTTCCTGGTCGACCTTACGGCGGTGGACAACTACGGGGAGGACCCCCGTTGGACCGTGGTTTACGAGATGCAGGGGCTGGCGCATGGCCGGCGGCTCCGGCTCAGGACCTCGGTGGGGGAGGAGCGCTCGGAACTTCCCACGGTTTCCGGGGTCTGGCGGGCGGCCAACTGGCAGGAGCGGGAGGCGTACGACATGCTCGGCGTGCGGTTCCGTGGGCACCCGGATCTGCGGAGGATTCTGATGTGGGAGGGCTACCCCTATTTTCCGTTGCGCAAGGACTTCCCGCTGGCTGGCCGGTCCAGCGACGTGCCGGAAGTCGCCTTCACGCGTCCGGCGCCCTTGGAGGGCGGTCCGTTCGTGACCGTGGCCGGCGGTCCGGACACCATCGCTCGCGAGCCGCGGGTGCGGTCGCCGCAACACTAGGCACCAGGCAAACGACCCGAGAGCCATGGCAAGCGTGCAGGAGATCCAATTCCGAGAGCCCGGCAGCCGGGGGCCGGCTGGTTTGGGGATGACCCCGCCGGCAGGGGCGGGGTCGACTGTGGACCCGGGTTTTCCCGCGGCGGATGACTTCGGCGAACTGCGCGAGATCCAGGGGGAGAAGATGGTCCTGAACATGGGCCCCTCTCATCCCTCGACCCACGGGGTGCTGCGGGTCGTGCTGGAACTCGACGGGGAGACCATCACCCGGGCCGATCCCGACATCGGTTTCCTGCACCGGGGCGACGAGAAGATCGCGGAGAACATGACCTACAACCAGTTTGTCCCCTACACGGACCGACTGGATTACCTGGCGCCGCTGGCCAACAACGTGGCCTACGCCCTCGCGGTGGAGAAGCTCATGGGGCTCACCCTGCCGCCGCGCGGGCAGTACATCCGGGTGATCTGCTGCGAACTGGCGCGCATTTCCTCCCATCTCCTGGGCTTGGGCGCCTTCGCGATGGACATCGGGGCCCTCACGGTTTTCATGCACACCTTCACCGAGCGGGAGAAGGTGTATAACCTGGCCGAGAGCCTGACCGGCGCACGGTTCACCACCAGCTACACCCGGGTTGGCGGCCAGACCCGCGAATTGCCGGGCGGCTGGCTGGACGGCGTCCGCCGCTTCTGTGACGAGGTGTCGGTGGCGCTGGGCGAGGCGGATCAACTGCTGACCCGCAACCGCATCTGGGTGGACCGCACGAAGAACGTCGGGATCATCTCCGGTGCCGACGCGCTCGATTACGGGTTGACCGGCGCGAACCTGCGCGCCAGCGGGGTGTCGTACGACGTGCGCAAGGCGCACCCCTACCTGGTTTACGACCAACTCGACTTCGAAGTGCCGGTGGGTTCGGTGGGCGACTGCTACGATCGGTACCTGGTCCGGATGGAGGAAATGCGACAGAGCGTGCGGATCCTGAGGCAGTGCCTGGACCGCATCCCCGGCGGGGCGGACAATCCTCACCACGAACCGATGAACGTGGCGGACGGCAAGGTGTTCCTGCCGCCCAGGGACAAGGTGCTGACCGGCATGGAGGAGTTGATCCACCAGTTCCTGCTGGTGACCCAGGGCGTGAACGCGCCCCCGGGCGAGGTGTATTTCGGGGCCGAGAATCCGAAGGGCGAACTCGGTTTCTACATCCTGAGTCGTGGAGGGGGAACCCCCTACCGGCTGAAAATCCGCGCTCCCTCGTTCGCGAACCTCAGCATCCTTGCCCACCTCCTGCCCGGACACATGATCTCCGACGTCACGGCCATCCTCGGCTCCTTCGACTTCGTGATGGGGGAATGCGACCGCTGATCCCGCCACCGCCCACCGCCCACCGCCCACCGATTCACCGGCCTCCATGGCTCTCACCGTTCCCCAGGATTTCGAGCACGAGATCGACGAGTTGATCGCGCGGTACCCGCAGAAGCGGAGTGCTTCGCTGATGCTGCTGCACGCCTTGCAGGAGCGCTTCGGGTGGCTTTCGCAGGACACGATCGAGTGGTCCGCGCGGAAACTGGAGCTGGCGCCCATCAACATTTTGGAACTGGTCACCTTCTATCCGATGTTCCGGCAGCAGCCGGCGGGGACGTTCCAGTTCAGGATCTGTCGGACGCTCAGTTGCGCCCTGGGCGGTGGCCATGGGCTGCACGAGCACCTTTGCCGGAAATTCGGCCTGGATCCGAAGAAGCACGGGGTCCAGACCACGCCTGACGGGAGGTTTTCCGTGGAATTCGTCGAGTGCCTGGCGAGTTGCGGCACCGCCCCGGTGCTGATGGTGAACGATCACCTCCACGAAGGCGTCACGCCATTAAAGGCGGACGAACTGGTGGCGGGGTGCCGATGAGCCGACGCACGAGCCCCGGGAGAACGGAACGTCCAGAACGCGGAACGTGAACGCCGAGACCGCGCCGAGACCGCGCCGAGACCGTGAACCGCAAATGAGTTGGCTGCCCGACATGGATTTGAACCATGACAAACAGATCCAGAGTCTGTTGTGCTACCGTTACACCATCGGGCAGTCGATGCGGCGGCAACCGTTAGGCATCCAGGGCTGATCGTCAAGACACCATGCCGCAGGAACATCGACTCATCCTCCAGCACGCCGACACGCCTGGCTACACCCCGGACGTCGAATGCTACCTGCGCCACGGCGGTTACGAGACCCTCCGCCGTTGCCTGGCGCTGACCGTGCGCGAGTTGCCCGACGGCAAACGGCAGACCCCCCAGGAGCAGATCCGCGATGAAGTCATGAGGTCCGGCCTCCGCGGTCGCGGCGGCGCCGGGTTCTCGGCGGGTTTGAAGTGGTCCTTTGTGGACCGCAGGGGCGGCAAGCCGATCTACCTGATCTGCAACGCCGACGAGTCGGAGCCGGGCACCTTCAAGGACCGTCAGATCCTGCACAAGGATCCG
>JBBQML010000465.1:0-4853 GCA_038328885.1 Verrucomicrobiota bacterium
GTAGACCCCGTACTCGACGCGGCCGAGCAGATCCTCGACCTCGCGGGCGCCAACCTCGGTCCTGGCGTACTCCAAAGGCACCGCACCGCCCAACCCGAATAGAGCCGACGCCAGCCACTGGCGCGCGCTCGGCACGGACTCCAGCACTTGCACCGCCTTGCCCATCAACCGCGCGAAACGCACCACCCGATCGGACTCGATCGGTCCCAACCGCCCACCCGCCTTCCGACGGTGGAGCGTGGCCTTCGAGATCCCCAGCAGCGCCCCCAGCCTCTCCATCGGCACGCCCAGACAGGCCTGCAGATCCTCCAGTTCCTGCACCGGCAACCCCACCCGGAGCACTTCAATCAGCCGGGACGGGGTGAGCAGCGCGGCCGCCCGCTTCCCCGTTGAGCCGTGAACCCAGGCGTTCACCACACCACCGCCGCCTCGCCCGATTCTTGCCGGACCCACCCGCGGACCGGCGGACCCGCGCCTGGGCCCGGGGCTCCGGTCCGAGGATTGCTTCGCCACGGTCGTGGTCATTTGAGACTTTCTATCGTCTCATGTGATATCCGTGTCAAGTCCGCGCCCGGTCCCCGCACCGGTTCCCGGTTTGATCGGCCGCTCTCCCTCGACGGTGACCGATCCGCCTCAGCCACCTCCGAGTCGGAGGGTCGCGGTCGCACCCGCGGGCAAGCGATAGCGCCGGTGGCCCTCGGGCGCGGGCCCGCGCAGGGTTTCGAGGGACGCGCCCTCTTCACGACGCAGGAGGATCCCGCCTTCGCATCCCGGAGGCAGGGACACCGTCAACTCGCGGTCGCCGATGGAGCCCCGCGCCTCGAAGCGGATCGCCCCTTGCACCGTGTGAGCCGTGAGGTCCAGGCGGTCCAGGTCGGCCAGTTGTGGACGGATCTCCACGCGCCGGAAACCCGGGACCAGCGGGCGGATCCCCGCCAGGCCATGAAACGCGATGTAGAGCGGTGCGACCGCGCAATGGCTCCATTGCTGGCCGGAGTCCTCCCGGGCGATCCAGTCCTCCTGCAACGTGTTGTTCAGTCTCACCGAGTCCATCGTGGACCAGCAGTTCGATGGTCGTGCCCTCCGGCGCCTCGACGGTGAAATACGGCCAACCCACCACCTGTTCCGCAAATTCGAAGGTCAGCGCCGCCCCGCGGGTCCCGTCGAGTGCCACCTGCCAGACCCCCGGCGAGGTTTCTCTCGCGCATGGTTGGCGATCCTCCCGAAACGCCTCGGGCGTGCGGAACTCGAAATACTCCTGGGGCGGACGGACCCACTCCAGCCGAAGGGACTCCGAGAGTCGCTGCACCGGCACGAAGGACTCCCGCATCAGGGGAATGCTCCGCGGGCGCAACTCCGTGTCGGCGGGTCCGTCACCGACGTCGAGCACGTACTCGTGGTAGCCGGCGGACAGCGCGGGCCGGTTCGGCGAACCCGGCAGCGGCATGGCCGCGAGTCAGTCCTTGTCAGGCGTAAAGCCGGGGCCGCTCCAACCGTGGGGATACCGTCGCGCATCGAACTCCTCCTGCAACGCGCGCAGATACCAGCGCTTGAACTGGCCCGGCCTTCAGGCCCGGCAGAGCAGCGCACCCCATCCGGCATCCGACACGATG
Organism: Verrucomicrobiota bacterium; assembly: GCA_038328885.1. Taxonomy (GTDB): domain Bacteria; phylum Verrucomicrobiota; class Verrucomicrobiia; order Limisphaerales; family CAIMTB01; genus CAIMTB01. Next base: position 1,614 of record JBBQML010000465.1, read on the forward strand.
CGTTCCCGGGTCCCGTCGGCGTGTTCGACGTCGAGCCAGAACAGGAAACCGGGCTTCCCGATGGGCCAGGTGCCATCGCCGTGCCCATAGAACAGCACGGTCGCCCCCAGCACATTGAGCCCCGCGTGCAGCACGCCGGTGAGGTCGACCGGGTCCGCCTCGGTCCAGCGCGGATCGCACGGGGCGGGGCCCCACTGGACGCGCTCCCCGTTCACCTCGAGCCGATAACGGCTGTCCGCCACGATCCAGCCGGTGGCCCGGCGCGGCGCCGCAGGGAGATGCAGTTCGCGGCGGAACAGGATGAAGGTGTTGCCGGTGTCGAAATTGCACCGGAGCCATTCGGAGTCGAACTCCCTGAACAGCCGCTGCATGAAGTCGAGGTCGTTGGTGTAGGGACCGTGTGGCTCCACGTTGATGACCACCCGGCCTTGCCCCCTGTCGCTGCACGGAACAAGGGAAAAGGGGTGGATCCGTCCCCGGCGCCTTGCCTCGCCGATGGCAAAGCGCGAAACCCAGCCGCATGCATCGCCCGCACCTCCCCGCCGGGATTTCGCGCCTGGCTTCCCTCCTCGCCCTCGGGGCCGCCGCGCTCCTGCTGGGTGTCGGCCCGCGCACCCCCGCCGCCGAGAATCCCTCGCCCAACGACCCGCGTCTGGACTGGTTCCGCAAGGCGCGCTTCGGCCTGTTCATCCACTGGGGCCCCGTCGCGGTCCGCGGCACCGAGATCGGCTGGTCCCGGGGAGACCAGGTCCCCATCGCCGACTACGACTCCCTCTACCGCCAGTTCAACCCCACGAACTTCGAAGCCCGCGCCTGGACCCGCCTCGCCCGCGACGCCGGCATGCGCTACGTCGTCCTGACCAGCAAGCACCATGACGGCTTCGCCCTCTGGCCGAGCGATCTCACGGAGTACGACATCGCCGCGACCCCGTTCCAGCGCGACGTGGTGCGCGAACTCGCCGACGCCGCCCGCCGCGACCGTCTGGTCTTCGCTCTTTACCACTCGATCTGCGACTGGCGGCACCCCGACTACCCCCTTGGCAGTCCCGGGGGCCGGGTGGCCAAGCCAGCCCCGAACATGGCGCGTTATGTCGCCTACCTCCACGGCCAGTTGGACGAACTCCTCACCCGCTACGGGCCCCTTGGGATCCTCTGGTTCGACGGCGAATGGGAGGCACCGTGGACGGAGCCGCTCGGCCAGGAGCTCTACGACTTTGTCCGTGCCCGCCAGCCCCGCATCCTGGTGAACAACCGCGTGGGAAAAGGCCGGCACGACATGGAGGGAACCACCGCCAAGGGCGCCTTCGCCGGCGATTACGACACCCCGGAGCAACAAGTCGGCCGGTTCGAGAACCAGCGCCCCTGGGAGTCCTGCATCACGATCTGCCAGCAGTGGGCCTGGAAACCCAACGACCAGCTCAAGTCACTCGACGAATGCGTCCGCACCCTGGTCACCTGCGCGGGCGGCGACGGCAACCTGCTCCTGAACGTGGGACCCATGCCGGACGGCCGGATCGAACCGCGGCAGGCGGACCGCCTGCGCGAGATCGGCGGGTGGCTCCAGCGGAACGGCGAGGCGATCTACGACACCCGTGGCGGTCCGTATCACCCGGGCAAATGGGGTGCCGCCACCCACCGCGGCCGCCACCTGTTCCTGCACCTGTTCCCCAACGCCGAGGGAACGATCGTGCTGCCCCCCCTCCCCGCGAAGGTCCTCTCCGCAAAAACCATGGCCGGCACCAGGATCAGCGCCGAGGCCACGGCCACGGCCCTGAAAATAACCGTCCCCGCTGCTGCCCGAGATCCCGTGGTCACGGTCGTCGATCTGCGCCTCGACCAACCCGTCGCCGGCCTCACGCCGATTCCCTGACCCCCGGGATCCATCGAGGATGACCAGGGTTGGGTGACGGCCGTAAGTGCTGCAACGGGCCTGCTGCCCCGGTCACCTCCGGAAGGCCTGTGACGATCCGCGCTGTCGCGAGCCCGAGCCACCCGGGCTCACTCGTCGACGACCCCGTCCCCTGCGCTGTCAAGCGCCTCACGGTGCAGCCCGTGCTCACCTATGCCATCCCCCAAGACGCGAGGCGACCAGTTGGCGCGAGTGGGGCGGCATCCAATCGGAGGCCGCCGCCGTGGAGGAACAGGCCCGCATCCAACGCGAACTGACCGACTTGCAGGCCCGAGCCGACTTCGCCGTCGAGATCCGCCCGGTTCGGTTGGTCCGCTCCCGGGAGGACGCCGGGTCGATCCGGGAGGCCGATCACGACGTCCTGATCATGTATGCCGCCGGCGGCAGTGGGCAATTGTTGGAGCAACTCGCCCGGCCCGACCGCTGGAACCTCATGTTCCTCCGACATGATCCCGGCCCCGTCTACCTCTGGTACGAAATCGCCCATCCCCGATTCCTCCGGAAGACGGTCGACGAGTACACCCAACCCGGATTCGCACCCGAGGACGTGGTCGTCGATGAGGCCGGGGAGCTCCTCTGGCGCCTGCGGGCCCTGCACGGGCTCAAGAACACCTTGGGCAAACGCATCGTGGCGATCGGTGGCGTCTCGGGTTGGGGTCAGGGTGGACGCCAGGCGCCCGAGATCTCCCGAAACCTCTGGAAACTCGACCTGGTGGACTTTCCCTATGCGAAGCTCGAGCCGCGGTTGAAGGCGGCCTACGCCGACCCGGGCCGCGTCGATCGCGGCCGCGAGGAGGCGGGTCGCTACCTTCGGCAGGGCGGAGTTCGACTGGAGACCGACCGGGCGTTCCTCGACCGCGCGTTCGTGCTGTGCGGCGTCATGAAGGATCTGCTGCGCGAGCACGAGACGGATGCCCTCACCGTCAACGCCTGCATGGGCACCATCATGGGCATGTCCCAGACCACGGCGTGTCTGCCCTTGAGTCTGCTCAACGACGAGGGTTGCCTCGCCTTCTGCGAGTCCGACTTCGTGGTGATCCCGTCCGGCATCCTGCTCCACTACATCTCCGGCAAGCCGGTCTTCCTGAACCATCCCACCTACCCCCACGGCGACATCGTCACCCTGGCGCACTGCACGGCGCCTCGCCGCATGGACGGCCGCCGCGCCGAGAAGGCCCGCCTGCTGACGCACTTCGAGTCGGATTACAGCGTCGCACCGAAGGTGGCCATGAAATTGGGCCAGGTCGTCACCAACCTCATCCCCGATTTCGCGTGCCGGCACAGGGTGGGATTCCGCGGGAGGATCATGGCGAACCCGTTCCTCGACATCT
>JBBQML010000466.1:0-4843 GCA_038328885.1 Verrucomicrobiota bacterium
GGGTGCTCTTTGAGTGCCTCCTCGTTGGCGCGCAGGATGACCATCGCTTCCTCGGGTTGGCCGCCGGCCCGCAAGCCGCGCGCGATCCGGGTGGCCGCCTGGGGATCGGTCAGTTTCAGCCTCACCAACTCCTCCAGGATCGGCTTGGCCTTCTGTCGGTCTTCCCCCCGCGCGGCGAGGTAGTCGGCGAACATCGCTTCCGCGTAGAGCGCATCCCGCGGGCTGGACAGCAGTCGGGCGCTCGCGGCGGCCCTTCGGAGCTCGCTCCAGTTGCGCCGTTGCGAGAGGAGGTCGATGTAGGCACGCCAAAGCTCCACCGAGTTGCCGTAGTTTTGGATGTTGGCCTCGAGGAGGGTGAGCGCATTCGTCTGCAGATCGAGCGTCAACAAGGCCTGGACATGGCGCACCGCCGAGGAGGCGCTGCGCGGCGGGGCGATTCTGCGGGCCTGAGCGCGGGCCTCGTCCCCGCGGCCGGACTCCTCGAGGAGGCTCCAGAGGCGTCCGTACTGGATCGAGGCATAGCCGGCAGCGCCTTGTTCCAGCCGGCGTACCGCGGCGAGGAGGTCGTCGACCAACCCATGGCGGATGGCGGCGTTCTGGAGGAGTTGCGCGGCCAACAGGCCTTCGGGACCCGGCCTGGCCAGCGCCGTTTTCAGGCGCCCTGCCGACTCGAGCCCCCGGGTGCCGCCGTCCGTGGCCATCGACCAGCCATCGAAGCACAGACGCAGCGTGGGGTCATCGCTCCAGGCGGTCTCGTGGGTCCGCCACAGGCTGGCGAAGTCGAGGTAGCGTTCGGACAGCACCAGGCAGCGTGCGCGGACGCGGTCGGCGACCTCGGAGACGCCTGCGGGGAGGCGGTCGAGATGTTCCAAAGCGGGCTCGGCGGCGCCGAAGCGCATGAGCACTTCGGCGCTGAGGACCAGGTCGGTGGTGTTGGTGCCGGTCAACTCGGCCAGCCAGCGGGCCGAAAGGAGGGCCAGTCCGGCGTTTTCGTCGAGGACGGTGGGCGAATCCCTGAGGGTTTCGAGGGTGCCGCGGTGGATTCCGGGATCCCCCGGGTGGTTGGCCGCGGCGCTGCGCCAGGCATGAAGCGCGCCTTCGAAATCCCCGGCCGCGGCGGCCCGGCGGGCGCTTCGGCCGAGCGACCAGGCTTGAAGGTAGTCGATGACGCTGATCCGGGAGCCTGGAAGACCCAGGCCGGGGGGTACGGAAGTCCAAAACTTTGGGAGGCTCAGGGCGACCACCGCCGCGACCACCGCCGCAGCGGCGAAGGCGGCGGCGAAGAGTCGGTCCTCGCGGAAGATCCGGAAGATCCGATAGCGCCGGAGCTTGTGGCCGAGGCCTCGGGGGCGGTGACGGCGCGGCGAACTCATGCGTGGCGGTCGGGGAACGGGGAAGGCCCTGACGGGCGGGTGGAACTCATGTCCGGGAGCGCTGCCGACCGGGGCCGGGTTCGGCAACGAGCCATTCGGCTTCGGTCCGGACCTCGATTCGAACCTGCTCCAGACCCGCGGGCAGCAGGCAGAAGTCGCCGGCTCCCAGGGTCAGGGAATGGGCCGGGTGTGACACGATCAGGTCCCCCCGCACCAGGCCCAGGATCTGGCAGCGTCCCGGGGACCGGGGTTCGATCGTGCCGGCGGGGGCTCGGCGCACCTCGACGCGGAACAGCGGGTCGGTGACCAACGATCGCACCGTGATGGCACCCTCGCGTTTCCAGACGACCGGCAGGAGCGACGGGGCAAAATCCTCGAAATCGATGCTGGCCAGCGACTCAGGGACGTGGAGTTGGCGGGGTTGCCCATCCAGACCGACGCGGTTCCAGTCGAAGACGCGATAGGTCGTGTTGGAATTCTCCTGGATTTCGAAGAGGACCAACCCGGCGCCGAGGGCATGGACGCGTCCGCTGGGGAGGAACAACGCGTCACCGGCGCGGATTGTTTGGTGGTGAAAGCAGTCCGCGACGCTGCCGGTGGAGATTCCGGTCTCGAACGTCTCGCGGGTGCAGCCGGGGCGGAGGCCGGCGAGGATCTCCGCGCCGGGGTCGGCGTCGGTGAAGTACCAGAGCTCGGACTTCGGCTCACCCCCGAGGGAGGGAGCGATCCGGGCGGGAGGGTGGACCTGGAGGGAGAGCATCGCCCGCGCATCGAGGATCTTGACGAGGAGCGGGAAGCGGCCTTCCCGGGCAGGTGCAACCCCGAGCAGTCCGCTGGGATCGCGCGCGACCAAGTCGTTGAGTCGATGGCCGGCAAGCGGGCCTTCGGCGACCACGCTGATTCCTTCGGCTCGATCACAAAGCTCCCAGGACTCGCCGATTGGGGCATGGCCGGGAAGGTTGCGGCCGAACCGCGTGGCGAGGGATCGCCCTCCCCAGACACGTTCCTGGTAGATCGGAATAAAGCGGAGGGGATGCCAGAGCATGGTCGGGGCGGGCGCGGTTGGACCACGGGCGGGCTTCAGACCGGTTGGGCCTCGGCCTCCGCCCGGGAGCGGGTGCGGGTGGTGAAATGGCCGAAGGCCCGGAAGCGGGCGTACCGCTGCTGGAGGCGAAGGGCGGGGGGGATGAGCAGCAACTCCTCCAGGTGGCGGATGAGGGCGGTGCGCAGGGTTGCCGCGGTCGCCGCATGATCATGGTGGGCGCCGCCGTCCGGTTCCGGCAAAACTTCCTCGACCAACTTGAACTCGAGCAGATCCCGGCCGGTGATGCGCAGGGCTTCCGCCGCCTGCGGGGTGGCCTTGCGATCCTTCCACAGGATGGCGGCGCAGCCCTCCGGGCTGATGACGGAGTAGTAGGCGTTTTCGAGGCTGAGCACGCGGTCGGCCACGCCGATTCCGAGCGCACCGCCCGAGCCGCCCTCCCCGATCACCGCCGCCACGATGGGGACCTCCAGGAGCATCATCTCGCGGAGATTCACGGCGATCGCCTCGGCAATGTGGCGCTCTTCGGCGCCGACGCCCGGGAACGCGCCGGCCGTGTCGATGAGGGTCACGATCGGGAGCCCGAACTTGGCTGCGAGTTGCATCAGCCGCAGCGCCTTCCGGTAGCCCTCGGGGTGGGCGGAACCGAAGTTGCGCAGGATGTTTTCCTTGGTATCGCGCCCCTTCTGGGTCCCGAGGAGCAGCACCCGGTGAGGGCCCAGACGCGCGAACCCGGCGACCATGGCGTGGTCATCGGCAAACAGTCGGTCCCCGTGCAGCTCGGAGAAGTCCTGGAAGGCCGTCCGGGCGTAGTCCAGGAAGTACGGTCGCTGGGGGTGGCGGGCGACCTGGACACGCTGCCAGGGGGTGAGGGCGGCGTAGATCTGGCGGCGGGTGACCGCGAGCTTCGCCTCCATGGCCATCATCTCATGTTCCAGTTGGAGCCCGAGTGGGTTGGCCTGCTGCGCCCGTCGCAGCTCATCGAGCTTCTGTTGGAGTTCGATGAGCGGTTTCTCGAATTCGAGATGGTGCTTCATCGCGTTTGACAGGGTAGGGGGGGGCGGCACGAAGCGGCAACGCCGCATTTCGCCGCATTTCGCCGAGCTCAGCCGGGCCAGGCGCCGTCCACGAAGGGCCGCGTCACCAGTTGCCCGGGGTCGAGCACGACATGCCGCACCTTCCGCCGGTTCCAGGTGTAGGTGATGTGGACCCGCCGGTCCCGCGTCAGGATGGCGGCCGGATAGGAGAACTCCCCGTCCTCGTCCTCGAGAACGTGGGCCGCCTCCCACTGCCGGCCGTCCGGGGACAAAGCCACGTTGAGTCGGCCGCGGCCCTGCTCGGCGTGGTTGTACACCAGCAGGAAACGACCGTCCGCCAACTTCACAGCGTCGATGCCGGCGCTCGGGTTCGGCAGGCGCGTGCGGCTGAGGGGCGACCAGGTTTCGCCCCCGTCCCCGGACCAGGACTCGAGGATCACCCGCTGGCGGGAACGGCAGAGGATCTGTACCTTGTCGGCGTTGTGCAGGAGGATCGTAGGCTGGATGGCCCCCCATTCGTCCCCCCGGTTGAGGGGTCGGGTGCGCGACCAGTTGTGGAAGGGGTTGCGGGTGGTCTCCATCTGCACCTGCCAGCCGGCGTGCTCGGTGCTTGATCCGCAGAGCAGGGTGCCGTCGTGGAGTTGGACGGGTTTCGCGCGGACCGGGCCCAGGTACCCTGGGGGCAACTTCCGGGGAGCGGACCAGGTCCTCCCCTGGTCCGTCGAGCTGCGCACCATGCCCCACCAGGAATGCGGCTTGGGACCCACCTTGTAGAACAGGTAGAGCATGCCATCGCGCATCAGGTAGAGAACGGGGTTCCAACAGGGATAGGTGCGGTCCTCCCGCTCCACGTAGCCGTTCGCGACTTGTCGGGGTACCGACCAGCCGTCGTCGTGGCGCCGGGAGACATAGATGCAGACGTCGCGGTTGCCCTCCGCCGTGCCGCCGAACCAGGCGGTGATCAGCCCGCTTTGGGTTTCCGCGATCGTCGAGGCGTGGCAGGAGGGGAACGGGGCGCTCTCATAGACGAACTCACGCAGCAGCTCCCCCGGGCGGGCCGCGGGAACGAACCCCTGGACGGGGATGTCGGTGGGGGCCGGGGAGGGCAGTTCGCCGCGCGCTCCCGGCGCCAGGCCGGCCAGGACGAGACCCGTGCCCCAGCGGAGGCAGTCGCGCCGGGAGAGGCCGGTTTTCAAGGAATTCATCGAGGGGATGCGGGAGGGTTCGAGGCCGCCGCGGTCGGGCGGCCGCGGCGGATCGTCAGTTTTCAGGGGCCGTGGTGAGCGGGAAGTTGTCGGTCCGGAAGGGCGAGGCGGGGAGCCCGGCGGAATTGAACAGGTTGATCACGGGGTAGTCCGCCCACCCGTAGCGGACGGCGAGGGGCTCGGGGA
>JBBQML010000467.1:0-4837 GCA_038328885.1 Verrucomicrobiota bacterium
CGCGTCGTAATCCACTCCCACGCCCCACCCGCGCACCACCCTCTGCGCCACGGGAGAGGCTCGCTCCGGACCGCGGTTGTCCATAACCGCAGCGCGTTCCGCCTTGACACGCGTCGTAATCGACTCCCACGCCCCACCCGCGCACCACCCGTTGCGCCTCGGGAGAGGCGCGGTCCGGTCAATCCGCCTGGGTCCCCCATCCCCTTGCGCCGACCGCCCCTGCTCCCTAGCATCTAGGGCCGACGGTCGGGCCGCCCTGCGCCCCTGCCAGCGATCGCCCCCCACTCCCGATGGCCCTGCTCAACCACCACTATCTCAAACTCAAGGCCGGATACCTCTTCCCCGAGATCGCCCGCCGCGTCCGCGTCTTCTGCGAGAGCAATCCCGACGCCGCACCGCGCTTGATCCGCTGCGGCATCGGCGACGTCACCGAACCGCTGCCGCCGGCGGTCATCGCCGCCCTGCACCGGGCAGTCGACGAAATGGGCGTGCGTGAAACGTTCAAAGGCTATGGGCCCGAGCAGGGCTACGACTGGCTCCGCGGCGCCATTGCCCGGCACGATTTCCGCCAGCGCGGCCTGGAGGTCGCGGACGACGAGATCTTCGTCAGTGACGGTTCCAAGTGCGATTGCGGGAACATCCTTGATATCCTCGGCGACCGGAACCGCCTGGCGATCAGCGATCCAGTCTATCCGGTGTACGTCGACACGAACGTGATGGCGGGGCACACCGGCGAGGCCGATGCCAATGGGTCCTACGCGGGCATCACCTACCTCCCGTGCACTCCGGAGAACGGCTTCGTTCCCGAGCCGCCGCGGGAGGCCGTCGACGTGGTCTACCTCTGCTCACCCAACAACCCGACCGGCGCGGCCGCGACGCGGGCCCAGCTCGAGGCCTGGGTGAAGTACGCGCTGGCGCACCAGGCCGTCCTGCTTTTCGACGCCGCCTACGAGGCGTACATCACGGACCCGCAGTTGCCCCATTCGATCTACGAGATTCCGGGGGCCCGTGAGTGCGCCATCGAGTTTCGCAGCTTCTCAAAGAACGGCGGTTTCACCGGCGTCCGCTGCGCCTACACCGTCGTGCCCAAGGCCCTGCTGGCGGCCACTGCCTCGGGCGAACGCCAGCCGCTGCACCCGTTGTGGCTGCGGCGCACGACCACGAAATTCAACGGGGTTTCCTATCTGGTACAGCGGGCTGCGGCGGCGCTTTACACGGCGGACGGGCAGGCCGAGGTGAACGCGCTCATCGAGCACTACCTGGGCAATGCCGCCGTGCTTCGCGAAGGCGCCCTCCAGGCCGGGCTGAAGGTTTTCGGGGGCGTGAACGCCCCGTACATCTGGGTGCAGACCCCGCCGGGTGTTACAAGTTGGGGCACCTTCGACCGGATTCTCACCGAGGCGAACGTGGTCATCACGCCGGGCAGCGGTTTCGGATCGAAGGGGGAGGGATACTTCCGAATCAGCGCGTTCAACAGCCGCGCCAATGCCACCGAGGTCGCGCGCCGGTTGCAGACACTGCGGTGGTAGGTCGGGGATGGTCCCGCCGGCTCGGGACGCGGCGTGGACCGCGAGGCGGGTGCATCGGGGGGTGGGGGCAGAGGCGGTTGAGCCCAGCGTAATCCGCCCCGACTGCGACATCTCCCTCCATCAACCCTCCCGGCCTCCAACCGTGCCCGGCCTAGTCGCCCCGCAGCGCGGCGAGCAGCGACCCGCGCAGGGACACGCGGACTGCGACCCACGCGGTCATGAGGCCCAGCAACACCACGCCCCCAAGCGTGAGCCCCAGCGAACGCAGCGGCAGCTCGACTGTCGGGGCCAGCAGCGCAGGCAATACCGCCACCAAAGCGCTGGCCAACCCAATCCCCAGCCCGAGGAGGAGCAGGGCGGCGTGTTCTCCGAGCACCATCTGCGACAGTCTCTCCCGCCGGAATCCCACGGCGGTCAGCAGGGCGAGTTCACTGCGTCGCTCGAGCACGTTGCGCAGGACCACCACCCCAAGCCCGGCACTGCCTAACAGCAAACCGAGGCCACCGAGCACCTGGAACGTCGAGAGGTAGGTGTTCTGCACCGCGTTGAACTGCGCGAGACGGACCGCCGTCGGGGTCAGTTCGAGCCCCACATCGCCCAGGGCCCGGGTCAGGGTCTTGGACACCGCGTCGGCCTGGTCCGCCGGGGCATCCACCAGGAACCAGCGACTCCCGTTTTCCCCGGGGAACAGCCGCACGAACGCGGCATCGTCGATGATCAGGCTCCCTTGCAGGATCGAGTTCGCCACGCCCGCCACCAACCGCAGCCGAAAGGGGCGTCCACGTTCGTCGTTGAGTTCGAGGGTGTCGCCGAGCTTCTTGCCCAGGGCCCACTGGATCGACGCGGCATCGCCAATGGCCGGGATCTCCGGAACGACGGACTCCGGGGCCGGTCGGTCCGCCCAGTTGAGGTCGCCAACGCGGAGTGCTTCCCAGGGCTGGGCGGCCGGCACTCCCGTCGTGCGACCGGCGAACGAGAACGCGCCGCGGCTTGCGAGTAACTCAGGCTTCACTCCCAGCAGGCGCGGGCGCTGCGCCCGATTCAAGTTCAGGCAGCTCGCGTCATCGCCGTCGCGCACCCGAAAAGGCACCCACGCCACCCCGGGGAGGTCCTCCGTGCCGAGCCCGAAGAACTCCCGACCGGCCGCCGTGTTGAGATCCTGGGTGATCGGCAGGGTCGACGACCCGAGGAGCGCGAAGCCTCCGGTGCCGGATCCCCGGTCGGTCACGCCCCGTTGCGCGTCGAGCCGGAAGGCCCCCAAGGACACGACCAGGAAGGTCCCCGAGGCGAACAGGGCGGCGGTCGCGAGGCTGCGCGAGCGTCGCCGGGTGAGTCCGCGCAGGGTCAGGGCCGTTGGCGTAAACGAATCCGACTCCACCGGCTCGCGGCCCGCGCCGAGCCCGGCCATCCAGCCCGCGCTCAATGCCAGTCCGGCAATCAGGAACAGGGAACCCGCGCCGAAGAAGACCCCTGGGTTGCGGGTTTCCCCCACCGCGATGGCCCCTCCCACCAACGCCAGGGCCAACAGGCCCGCGCCCGCCCCGACCATAGTGGCTCGACTTCGACGTCGTCCGGCCCGCGGGAGCGCGATCTCACCGGCTAACAAATCGCGCGCCGGCCGCGCGAACTGGCGGCGCAGCGTCAGCCAAAGGGTGATCCCGCAGACCACCACTGCGGCGGTCAGGCCCAGGAGCACGGTCCCCGGCTGCGCGTGGAACCCCAACGGCGTCCCGGCGACGGCCTCGCGCCAGATCGTGGACAATCCCCGGATCATCGCCCGGGCGTAGAACATCCCCCCTGCCACCCCGATCAGCGAACCGAGGAACGCCAGCACCAGTCCCTCCCCTAGCCAGAGGCGTCGGACCGTCCGTGGACGGAAACCGATCGCCAGCAACGTCCCCACCTCCGTCAGCCGTTGTTCCAAGCCGAACTGGAACAGGAGCGCCATGAGCAGCAGGGCCGCCAGCACGAGGAAGAAGCTGAACCCGATGAAGAGCCCGCCGAAGTCCTGCCCCGAGGTGGCGGCCCGCTGCGCTTCCTCCCGGACGGCCTGCCAGCGGAGCCCCAGCCCGGCCGGGTCCAGGTTCACCGCGAGCCGCAGTTGGGCCAGCAGGCGCAACCGCTGGGAAGCCAGGTTGGCGGCGGAGGCCGCCACCGCGGCGGAGCGCTGCTCCGGGAGCGGATCATCGAACCAGCGCACGGCCGTCAGGTCGCCAAACCGGTTGGCCCAGAGCTTCCGACCCGCCGCGAGGTTGATGAACGCCTTCGGCGTCCCGCGCCACTCCTTCCAATAGGCTTCGTCGATGTCCCGGATGGGATGGACGAGCGGGAAACCAGCATCCCAATCGTGGGTGCTTTCGGCCTTGGCCAGGCCCGGAAACTCCGGCATCAGCGTCCGGTCGGCGTAGGGGGCGGTGAGGGGAACGATGGTGCGGACCCGGAAAACGTTCGTGCGCTCGGTCAGCAGACTGCCGCTGTCGGCGACATAATACCGCAGCGCCACGGCATCGCCCGCCCGCACCTGCAGGTCGGAGGCCAGCCACTCGCTCACCACGATCTCATCGTCGGCCAGGTTCGCCGGCGTGTAGGGGGGACCCGCCGCGGTTACCATCGAGTACGGGGTCAGGTGGTCGCCGGCGGTCAGGCTGTTGACGAGGTAGGTCAGGATCGGCGTGGCGTTGGTGAACGACTGCAGCGTCGCGAGGTGGGGCGAGGCGCGGAGCATCGCAGAGAGGCCGTTCGAACGGAGGAGCGGGTCCAAGGCCGCCTGCCCCACCGCCGGATCGAGGAAGACGCGGCGCGAGACGAGTTCCGCGTAGGGCCGGAGGAGGTTCGTCCGGGCGGGATCAGCCGACATCGCGCCGCCGCGCACGCTCAACTCGAGGTCGCCCAGCACCCAGGCCGCTTCGTCGTGGTCCGGCCCGCCTACCAGGGCCGCGTCGAGCGAGGCGGCGAGGACCCCGGGATCGGCCGGTCGGGGGGGCAGGGCCCAGGCGAGGTATCGGGGACGCAGGGATGCCGGCAACTGCCTCGCAACCCAGCGCTTGAAGCGGGTCACCACGTGGTTGGGATGGGGTTCGTCGCCACCCGAGACCAGGAGCAGGTTCGCCATTCCCTCCAACCCGGCACGCCCGGCGAGCACATCCCGGCGCACGAACGCGTTCAGGACCCCGCCCTGGCCGGCAGCCAGATCGAAGTCGCCCAGGAGCCCGGGCCCAAGGATGCCCGCCACGCGGAGTCGCAGGGCCACGCTGGCGTCGTCCTGCGGCGTGATCACCGCGTCCCGGGACAGCGCCGAGGGTTTGTGG
>JBBQML010000468.1:0-4831 GCA_038328885.1 Verrucomicrobiota bacterium
AGGCCTGTTCCATGGCGGCGGCGACCGACACGGTGTTCGTGCTGGATTCCTCCGCGGCGGCGGCGACGGTCTCGGACCGTTCGGAGGTGTTGCGCGAGCTGCCCGTGATCCGTTCGGCGGTGGTGAGCAGGCCGTCGGACATGAGCCCGAGGGTGCCGGTGCTGCGGAGCACATCCAGAAGGGAAGTGCGCAGTGCGCCGCTCAAGTCGCGGAGCGCGCGTGCCAGATCGCCGATTTCGTCCTGCCGCGATAGCAGCGTGTCGGGGATGATCTGGGTCAGATCCCCTTGCGCCATGGCCACGGTGCGTTGCGTGAGGGCGGTCACCGGTCGGCGGATCAGGATGGCGATCAAGTAGACGAGGAGTCCGGCGGCGAGGACCAGCAGGGGGACCGTCCAGGCGAGACCGCTCACGAGGAAGGCCGAGGCCTGTTGTTCCACCGGCGCCAGCGGCATCACGACGTGGTAGCTGCCGTGCATGTCGCCGACCTTCCAGCCTTCCATGCGGAATCCGAGCGCGTCCTTCCCGTTCTGGTGGACGTCCCACTTGCTGCCGGGGTCGCCGTGACAGGGCATGCAGGTTTCGTTGAGTCGTATCGCCCGCATCACGTGGAGGGTGTGGTCCGCGTTGTTCACCGCGTGCACGACGTCTCCCTGGCCGGCGCTGACCGGGGTGGCGAGTTGGCGGAGGAGCCGTTCCTCGATCGACCCCGGGGCCGGTTCGTGTTCCGGGTTGCGGGAGTTGAACGACGTGATGTGGAACTCGATCTTCTCGATCGCGGCCGCCGCCTTCGCCGCGGTCCATCCGGCCACGACGGGGATGGTATTGAAGAAGCGCGTCTGGCTCACGGCTTTGCCGGCCGCGAGGTCGGCCATGAGGTCGGCGGCCAGGGCCTTGCCGTCGAAGACCCCCGTCCGGTGGAGGAGGCTGGTGTGGTCCTTGGCGGCGTCCGCCACCGCGCTGAACGCCTTGGCCTTTTCGATCAGGGCTTCGTGGGCGCTGGCGCGGTAGCCACGGAGGAAGACGACGAGGTTGAGGGCGACGACGCCGGTCAGAATCACCAGCGTGAGGGCGATGATCCGCGTGGCGGGATTGAGGCGGTTGAATTTCTTGAACATGGTGGTGTCTCCGTCCCGGGCGTGGGAGAGGGCCGGGGACCGGAGTTCGGTTTACGACTAACTCTGCGAGAGGCGATTGGGGCCGCCGGTGGTTACGGCTCGGGCGTGGGCGGAGTTCCGGCCATTGCCATTGCCATTGCCACTGCCATTGCCATTCCGGGCCTTGGCCATCTCGCACACGGCCGACATGCAGGGCTTGTCCTTGCGCTGGATGTGGTTCACCAGCCAGTCCTTGAGCACCGTGAGAACCTCGGCTCCCAGCCCGTGCTGGCCGCTGGCGAACTGCTGGCGCAGTTCGGTGAGTTGCCGGACCAGCGTGGCGTGTTCCGACAGTTGCTCGGGCAGCCCGCTGCAGCGGTGTTCCTTCATCAGCTTCTCCTCAGCGGAGAAGTGGTAATCGACGTACTTCGCCAGTTCTTCGAGGGCGGACCCGATCGCCGGCCGGGCCTGGCCAGAGCGCATCGCGGCGTGCAGCACGTTGATCAGACCGATCAGCTTCTTATGGTGGGCATCCATGGCGGGGACGCCGACGGAGAGGCCTTCGTTCCATTCGATCAACGGTCGGACCGTCGCCGAGTTCCCGGCCGCGGATGCGCCCGGGGTGTGGGGGCGTTGGGGTTCGCCCTTGGGGGCGGGTGCTCCCGCTTGGTTGCCGATCCGGAAGCGGGCGGCCATCTGCCGCAGATCGTCGGCCAGCTTGGACAACTCCGCGGCGCTGGCCAGCGCCTGTTCGCTGCCGGAGGCCATTTCGCCGGCAGCGTGGTTCACCGTGGTGATATCCTTGGCGACGGACTGGGACACGGTGGTCATCTCGGCGACGCGCTGGTTGGCGTCCTGCACGCCCGAGGCGGCTTCGCTCACGTTGCGGGCGATGTCGCGGGTGACGCTGGACTGCTCCTCGATCGCGGTGGCGATCGTGTTCACGATCTCGGTGATCTCGGCGATGACGTGGGAGATCTTCCCCAGATCGCCCAGGGTGCCGGTCGTGGAGTTTTGGATGCCGGAGACCTTGGCCTTGATGTCCTCGGTGGCCTCGGCGGTCTGGCGGGCGAGTTCCTTGATCTCGTGTGCCACGACAGCGAAGCCCTTGCCGGCGGCGCCGGCGCGGGCAGCCTCGATGGTGGCATTCAGGGCGAGGAGCTTGGTCTGATCGGAGATGCTGGTGATCGTTTCGGTCACCTTGCCGATTTCCTGGGCCGCCTGGCTGAGGTTGTGGACCAAGCCCGTGACCTTGCTGGCCTGCTCGGTGGCCTCCTGGGTGATGACGCGGGCTTTCTCCGACTTGGAAGCGATTTCGCCGATGGTCGAGGTCATCTCCTCGGTCGAGCTGGCCATGGTGGTCAGGTTGGTGGTGGCCTGTTCCATGCCGGCGGCGACGGAGATGGAATTCGCGCTCATTTCCTCCGCGGCGGCGGCCACGGTACCGGCCCTGCCGGAGGTCTGGCGGGCATTGTCGACCATCCGGTTCGAAACGGCGGAGAGTTCGTCGGACGCCGAGGCGAGGACATCGGTGCCGTGGGACATGTCGCGAACCAGGCTGCGCAGACTTTCGGTCATGGATTGCAGGGAGCGGGAGAAGTCCCCCATCTCATCCTTACGTTCCAGCATTGCGGGGGGCGCATCCGCCGTGAGATCGCCCTGACTCACCTGGTCCAGGAGATTGACGCCGACGGAGAGCGGGCGGGTGACGCTGCGCGTGATGTACACGGCGAAGCTCACGGCGAGGACCAGGCCCAGCAGGAGTCCGCCCAGCAACACGTTGCGGACCATGATCCGACGATTCGAGGCGTCCTGCTGGACGGCCTCGATCTGTTTCACCTGCCAGGCGATGATATCCTCGAGTGCCTTGTCGATGGTTTCGCGATGGAGTTCCCCTTCGCTCACCATGAGCTGCGTCGCCTCGGTTTCCTTTTTTTCGAACGACAGGCTCACGATCCGTGCGTTCACCGCCCTGGCCACCGCCATGGCGGCATCCAACTTCTCGAAGAGGCGCTTCTCCGGTTCGCTCAGGTCCGGGGCGGACTTCAGTTCGCCGAGCCGTTTGCCGTACTCCTCACGCTCCTTCTCGACGAGCTGTTTGTGCGCGTTCTTCTCGTCCTCCTCGGGATGAGCGACGATGTTCCAGAGGTTGAGGTAGATGTCTGACACGTTGGCTCGCGTGTTGCGGATCGCATCCATCCTGCGGGATTCCTCGAGCGCGGCGTCCATCGCCGTCCTGACGAGGTTGGCTCCGTAGTTTGCGAGGAGGGTGCTCAGGATCATCATCAGGGCCATACTGCCGAAGGCGAGGCCGAGGCGTCGGCCGATCTTAAGGTTGTTCAGGTTCATGGTGGACTGACTTGGGGGTTCGAGTTGGTTGCGGTTGTAATGAAAGGGTTGGCTCGGGCTCAGGCGGCGCGTTCGAGTTCGAGATCGGCGGCGGCGCCGGTGCGGGCACGGAGGCTGGCTACGAGTCGGTCGCGGTCGAGCTTGACCTGGTAGTCGTCGATCCCAGCGGCCCGGCCCTTCGCCTGGTCGTCCTCACTCGCGAGCGACGTGAGGGCGATGATGGGTAGATGCGCGAAGCGGTGATCCGCGCGGATCCGCTGGGTGAGTCCCAGTCCGTTGAGGCGGGGCATTTCGATGTCCGTCACCACCGCGGTGATCACGGCGGCATTCTCGACGAGCACCTCCCAGGCGGCCTCTCCGTCCGGCGCTGCCAGGACGATGAAGCCGTCCTGTTCCATGCACTTCTTGATCTGGGATCGGAAGAAGTCGGAGTCCTCGGCCAGCAGCACGGTCGTGAGGGCCTTGGCCGCCTTGGCCGCCTTGGCCGCCTTGGCGCCCGGGGACTGAGGGGTTTCGGGTACCGTGCCCCACTCGGGATAGACCGACTCCACCAGTTCGACGATATCGGTAATCAGCGTGGTCCGCTCGTGGATGATGGCGGAGCCGGCGATGCCCTTCTGACGATGGGTGGAGCGGTCGATGGCCGCCTTGGTCTCCACCACATCCACGGGCATGGCGCCCAGGAGACCCACCTCGCGGCCGTGGACACTAGAGACGATGACCGCCAGTTCCCGGGTGTCGCCGAGGCTCTCGACCTGGGCGGCATCTGCGAGGGTCACCAGGGGAAGGGAAGCGCCCCGGTACTGGATCGTGCGACGGTTGCCCTTGGTTTCGACCTGTTCCGGGGTGACGCGCTGGATGCGCAGCACCGTCTCGAGCGGGGTGGCGCAGACCTCGCCGGGGGCGTTGTGGAAGAGCAGCATGGACTGGACATCCGCCAGGCCTTCGTGGTCGCCCTCCTTCGCCTCCTGGGCGGAGCGTGTGGCATCCACCGCCGCGCGGAGGTCGGCCTTGGCGGCGAGTCCTGCGACATCGAGGATGAGGGCGACCCGGCCATCGCCGAGGATGGTGCCGCCGGCGTACTCGCGCAGGCCCTTGATGTGGCGGCCCAGCGGCTTGACGACGATTTCCTCGGTGTCGTGGAATGAATCCACGATCAGGCCGTAGGGCAGGCTGCCGGTGGTGACCACCACGATGCGGAGCGCCTCGTCGGCGGCACCGACGACGCGGCGGGAGATGGCTTCCTCGGCGACGGGGTTGGTGGGGGAGGCTTCCAGCAGGTCCCGGAAGCGCATCAACGGGAGGATGCGGTCGCGGAGCACGAGCACCTCGGCACGGCCGACGACCTCGATTCGTTTGTCGGTGTCCTGAGGCCGCACACAGAGA